>JANMEI010000794.1:0-1572 GCA_031376865.1 Acidimicrobiia bacterium
GGGACGGCGGTGCGGCGCGTGGCCCCTGATCTGGCCACCATCACGCTCTTCGTGAAGACCAGGACCAACAGCCCCGCTGATTCTCAACGAACCAACGATGAGACGCAACGGGCCGTCATTGCTGCAGTTCGAAGTGCGGGAATTGATCCGAAGCAGATCAACCCATCTGGACTAGATATTTCTGAAGAAGAGCGAACCGTCGACGACATCAGGATCGTGGACTACATCGTGCAAACCGAGGTACACATCGAGACGAAGGACTTGAAAAACATCAGCGGGGTCCTTCAGAAGGCGTTTGCCGTCGGCGCAACAACGGGCCGGGTCGAGTTCAAAACTTCTCGGCTGCGAGAACTTCGCGACCTGGCCCGCAAAGACGCGATCAAGGCCGCCCGGGACAAGGCACGAGATCTCACCGAAGGTGTTGACGCATCAGTTGGCAAGGTCATCTCAATTAGCGAGGGCACCTTCGGCTACTACGCTCCAACCCAACAAAACTCGGTACGTGACAACCGGCAGGTCGAACCATCTCAGGGTTCGGTTCCTGAAGGTGATGGTTCGATGGAAGATCAATTCGGTGGAGGGCTCATCAGCATCTCGGCTTCGGTTTCAGCATCATTCGAGATGAACTGACCGGCATTGTGAGCGAGAATGGGAACATCACCGGTGCTCACATTCTCGTAGTTGACGATGAACCAGGAATTGTCGGCGTGTTGACCTTCGCGCTCGGCGAGGCTGGATTCCTCACGTCGGTAGCAACCGACGGCCCCTCCGCTCTACGAATGGCGTTGACGGAGCCAGTTGATCTGATCCTGCTTGACATCATGTTGCCCGGACTCAATGGACTCGAAGTGTGTCGCCAAGTTCGTGCGGTCAGCGATGTTCCCATCATCATTGTCAGTGCCAAAGGATCAGACACCGAACGCATCGAGGGATTGGAACTTTTTGCCGACGACTATGTGGTGAAGCCGTTCAGCCTTGGCGAACTCATTGCGCGCATACAAACTGTTCTTCGACGAAGTACTCGTGACAGTGCGAGGTTGTCGTTATCGGGGATTGACTCGGCACCGGAGGACGTTCGAACGCTCAGCAACGGGTTGATGCAGTTGAACCTCGAAACCTTCACTGCCACGTGGGATCGAACCCCTATCGAGCTGACTCGGATTCAATTCGATCTGCTAGCGGTGTTGCTCCGTCGCCCAGGAATCGTGTTTCCTCGCAGCCAACTGCTGACAGACGTCTGGGGGCAGTCCTACAACGACGATCTGCGTACAGTCGACTCTATGGTGAAGCGCCTCCGTGGCAAGCTCCGCGATGCCGGCGCGCCAGCCGATCTCATTGAGGCCCGCCGAGATCGGGGCTACTTGCTTCAACCGGCGTTGCTGGTTCCATCAACATGAAGTCGCTTGCCGCACGGTTGGTGGTCACCTACGTCGCGTTGATTATTGCGATGACTTCAGCGGCGGGTATCGGCATTGTGACCCTCACTCGAAAATACTTCGTTGACGCTGAACGCCAATCGCTATTGGTACAGGCGCGACTCGTGGCTGCTTCGTGCAACGACACGTGTGTGGC
>JANMEI010000804.1:0-4735 GCA_031376865.1 Acidimicrobiia bacterium
TGGAGCCCTCTGTCGGAATCGAACCGACGACCTTTTCCTTACCATGGAAATGCGCTACCGACTGTGCCAAGAGGGCGTCTTGAACATCACCAGCGAACTGGCTGAGGAACAATAACAGGCCAACGCCGACCACCAGCGCAGATAGTTCCGAGCCTGATGGCCCGCGCCCGATAACTTGACTGAATGGCTGTTGCGTTGCGTCCCGTTGAACTCCCTGACGCAGAAGGCATCCGGGCGATTTATAACGTCGAAGTTTTGGACTCCACGGTCACCATGGACCTCGTGCCCCGCACTATGGACGAACAGCGTCGCTGGATCGAACTTCATCAAGGCGCCCATGGTGCCGTGGTGGCCGTCGAAACGCCCAGTGGGGGCGGACCCGAACAGATTTTGGGATTTGCGTCGATTTCCCCGTATCGATCACGTCCGGGCTACTCGACCACCGTCGAAAACTCGGTGTACGTGCACCGAGAACATCAAAGTCGAGGAGTTGGCCGACTCCTTCTGGACGAAACCCTGCACCTGGCCGAAGAGTCCGGCTTTCACTCCTGCATGGCGCGCATCTTGGCCGGCCACGAAGCCTCCATTCGGCTTCACGCGTCGCGGGGGTTCGATCTGGTCGGCGTGGAACGCGAAGTTGGCAGGAAGTTTGGGCGATGGATCGACATCACCTTGATGCAGAAGTTGTTTTAGATCCGGCTAACCCATTGGCCCACCTTGTTGAGTGCTGTCGGAACCCGGACTGAAAAATGGTGTTCGCCATCGGCTAAGAACGATGCCAACAATCACTTCGAGGCAACTGTCTTCGAAGGTTTCTTCAAGGAGCACCCGACATGCGCGAAGCAGTCATCGTTTCGTACGCCCGGACCGGCCTAGCCAAGTCCCATCGCGGCGGTTTTAACATCACAGCCCCAATGACCATGGCTGCACACAGCATCAAGCATGCGGTGCAACGCTCGGGCATCGACCCCGCCGATGTCGAAGACGTGTACTTAGGCAACGTTGCCCACGGCGGCGGCAACATTGCTCGCAACGCTGCGTTGTTGGCCGGGCTGCCAATCACCACATCGGGCGCAACGCTCAACCGTTTTTGTTCGTCGGGCTTGAACACCATCGCACTTGCTGCCAACTCCATCATTCAAGACGGCGCTGACATCATGGTCGCGGGCGGCGTCGAGTCCATCTCGTTGGGTTCGGGCGCTCCTGCCCGCGAAACGTTCGACCCTGCGTTGACCGATGCGTACCCCGACATCTACATGGCGATGATCGACACGGCGGACATCGTGGCCGAGCGTTACAAGGTCAGCCGCGAGTACCAAGACGAGTATTCGTTGCTCTCGCAGCAACGTATTGCGGCTGCTCAGGCCAACGGCTTGTTCGACGAAGAAATCGTGCCGATGGCCACTCAGATGAAGTTGGTCAATAAGGAGACGAAGGAAGAAACCATCGTCGACTACGTGGTGACGAAGGACGAGTGCAACCGCGCCGACACCACCATCGAAGGGCTGACCAAGTTGCAGCCAATCAAGGGTCCAGACAAGTTCATCACGGCCGGTAACGCATCACAGCTGTCAGATGGTGCCGCGTCGGTCGTGCTCATGGAAGCAAAGGAAGCCGAGAAGCGTGGCTTGAAGCCGCTGGGCGCGTTCCGCGGTTGGGCCGCCGCTGGTTGTGCCCCCGATGAGATGGGCATTGGGCCGGTTTTTGCGGTGCCACGCTTGTTGAAGCGTCATGGCCTGACCGTGGATGACATCGACCTGTGGGAGCTCAACGAAGCATTCGCCAGCCAGTGCCTGTACTCCCGTGATCAATTGGGTATCGACCCGGAGAAGTACAACGTCAACGGTGGATCGATCGCTATCGGTCACCCATTCGGCATGACCGGAGCTCGCCTAGCTGGGCACATCCTGCTCGAAGGTCAGCGCCGCAAGGCCAAGTGGGGCGTCGTCACAATGTGCATCGGCGGCGGCATGGGTGGCGCGGGTCTCTTCGAAATTTTCAGCTGATCGAGTGGCGAGCGCAGCGAGTCCGAAGGGTCAGCTGCGCTGAGATTCCTTCAGTTGTTGAACGGTTTGTCGCGCCGGGCGCGACAAACGGTTCAACCAACGAGGTGAGCGGAGTGGTTATCGGCTGCGGGCGGTCTGGCCGACGACCGCCATTGTCCCGACGGCTTTGACGTGAAACGCGAAACCTACGTGGGTGTAGCGAGGATCCGTCAGGATCGCAAAATGCGGCGGGGAATCGATGAAGTAGCGCTCGTTGGCCAAATCGCCTGCCGGAATAGGGGTCCAAGGACGGACCACCTCCCCAAAACCCATGTAGCCCAACTCGTTCACACGAGCCGAGCACAGTTCCATCGGGCAATGGACGGTTCCTCGACCGGCAAACTGAGGAGCGTCGATTCGCTCGGCCCAAAACTTGGTGAGTTGATTGAGCCGAGGGTCGATTGCTAGCGGAGCGACACCTCGTTGGGCTCGCCATTCATTGACGAGTTCAACCAGGCGTCGGGCCATTGCGTCACGGTCGGCGTATTGGGCAGACAGCGGGCTCGCCGAAGGCACGGCATTGCGGCCCGCGTTGTCGTTGGTCACGCCGACCCAACTCGATGGAACCGCGGTGTCGGTGACCGGAGTGGCAACAGGCGCCGCCCAGGTCCAGATACGACCGTATGTCGCCGTGATACATCGGGTGGCTCGGCCGTCGGCGTCGACGCCTCGCTGACCCGATTGACAGGGTTGGCCCACAACCACCACACGGCTAACCGGGGTCGCTCCAGATGGACCTGCCCCGGCGATCACGAACATGGATATGACAGTGACGAGTAAGACTGATCGACGCGATAAGTCGCGTCGCAACAAGGACATGCTGCGCATGAAACCTCTCTCTGGTTCGGCACCCGAAAACGGGCAGCAACGGACTAAGCGGTGGTGGTGCAGTGAGTGGGGTAGTGAGCTGTGAGGTCGCGCAGCAAACGGAGCGAATCCGCAAGGAGCGAGCTTTTTGGTGGTGCGCTGGAGGTGAATCGGTGAAACCGGTTGGGGAATTGAACAATTCCGTTTGGTACGTACCGTCGTCCAAATGAACATCTGACTTGAGTTCACGTTCACACTCTCAGAGTTATCTGCGTGCAACCGGCCCTCAGGTCAGATGTTCACTCGGTGGGCCGGGAAGGATTTGAACCTTCGAAGCTCTCGCAGCAGAGTTACAGTCTGCCCCCGTTGGCCGCTTGGGTACCGACCCGAGTGAAGCTTCCACGTTAGCCTGAACCTATGCCTAGCTTTGACGTCGTTTCCGAAATTGATGAACAAGAAGTAAAAAACGCGCTGGACCAAGCGACTCGCGAGGTGACCACCCGGTTCGACTTCAAGGATACGGATTCAACGATTGAGGCAACTCCGGAGAAGATCACGTTGCATTCCGTCAGCGAAGATCGTCTGCACGCGTTGCTTCAAGTTGTTGAAGAAAAGTTCGTAAAGCGGGGCATTTCACTCAAGTCGCTTGACTACGGGAAAGTTGAGGAGGCGACACGAGGGACCGCACGACAAGTCCTCACACTGCAAGCCGGCATTTCGTCGGATAAAGCACGAGAGATCAATCGGTTCATCAAGGAAAACGGACCAAAGGGCGTGTCGAGCTCAACCCAGGGTGACGCGGTCCGGGTCACGAGCAAAAAACGGGACGATCTTCAGACCTGCAAGGCGGCCCTCACCGCACACGATTTTGAGGTTCCGCTGCAGTTCAAGAACTTCCGCGACTAGCTCCGGAGACGTGCCAGCTAGTTTCGCCAGTCGCCGCCACGAAGACGGGCAATCCGTTCTTCCATTGGCGGATGGGTGGTGAACAACTTGCTGGCGCCTGGCATCCGCATGCCACCAAGCGGGTTGGCAATGTAGGCACTGGCTTGGTTGGGGTTAACGCGCACCGGTCGGCGCTCGACCCCGAAGGAGATCTTCTCCAATGCTCGAGCGAGCGGTTCGCCGTCGCCCATCAACCGAGCAGCTGATCGATCGGCTTCGTACTCTCGGCTGCGGCTGACTGCCATTTGGATGATGCCTGCGGCCATCGGGGCCAGCATCATCATCGCTATGGCGGCAATTGGATTGGGGCGATCTTCATCGTCTCCGCCGCCGCCGAAGAACATGGCCATGTTGGCGATGAACGAGATTGCCGTGCCGATGGCTGCGGCAATTGAACCGGTGAGGATGTCCCGGTTCTTCACGTGAGCCAGTTCGTGGGCTAGGACGCCGGCGAGTTCTTCCCACGTGAGCGCATCCATGATGCCTTGGTTGATACAAATCGCGGCATTTTTGGGGCCCCGACCGGTGGCGAATGCATTGGGTTGCGGGTTGGGAGCCACGTAGAGCCGTGGCATCGGGATTTCGGCCCGCTCGCTGAGTTCGCGAACGATCTGGAAGTACTGAGGGAACTGCTCTTCGGTGACCAATTCAGCGTGCGCCGATCGGATGGCAAGTTTGTCGGAGAACCAGTAGGAAAACCCCACCATGAGGAGGCCCATGACGAGGCCGATGATCATGCCTGATGGGCCGGCGAAGGTTCTCCCGAGGACGATGAAAAAGCCGGCGAGGCCAGCAAGAAGCAGTGAGGATTTGGCCGTGTTTCGACTCATGCAACTCATAGTTGCACACAATTGAAGGGTTGCCGAACCAACAGATCGGTTACCCCTGAGGGCGGCTCGGGGTTGATGATCCGGCGGAACGCTCCAGGCGGGCATCGA
>JANMEI010000807.1:0-1821 GCA_031376865.1 Acidimicrobiia bacterium
AGAAGATTTCTTCGTTGCGATGGGTCTGCAGCGCAGTGCCGTCAGCTACGGGTTCGATCCAATCGGGGGTGGCGTTGTTGGTGATACTAAAAACGGAGTCACCGGCATCACCCATGAACGCAGCGATGTACACGAGGTGAGCGATGTCTGATCGGCCCGCCGATGCTTGGCTGATGACCTGTCCTCCGTAGGAGTGGCCGACGACAATTGACGGTCCGCCGATAGCGTCAAGTTGAGATTGCAGATTGGCGGCATCGGCGGTGAGGTCGCCGAGTGTTGCTGCGTCGGCACCGGAACTGGGGTTGTCAAGGGTGATGACAGTGCGGCCCCGTGAGGTGAGTTCGTTAGCCAGTTGTTGCCAACACCAGCTGCCGTGCCAGGCGCCATGAACCAGGACAATGGGAAGATCGCTCATCTGTACTCCTTGAGGGGCTTCGAGGGGACCGACCCGCGTGATCGGCTGTGCGGAGCGTATCGCTGCGACCGGGGTTTGTGGTTAGTTGACTCGAATAGATTGAATTTGTTTGACGGGGACGTCGAACGTTGAACTGGTTTGGAGGTCGTCGAATTGGGGGACGAGGTTGTTGTTTGAGGTGATGGTGACGCGCCAGGTGGTGATGGTCTGGACGGTGAGGATGCCGCTTGCTGGTTTGTTGTTGATGATGATGTAGCAGCCGTTGGCGTCGTTCATTGCGCGGCCTTGTGCGGTGCGTCCCGATGTGCCGGGGCCGGGGCAGTCGTCGGAGTAGTCGTCTGCTGTTCCAAATTGGAAGGAGACGGGTTCCATATGGGCGGTTGCGTACCAGTAGCCGGTGGCGTCAGATGTGGTGACCGCGAATTCGGTGAAGGATTCTGGCGCGAGGTTGACGTAGAGGCGTTTGCCGACGATGGCTGCGGCGTTGTCGTTTTCTTCGACGGGTGGCGCGAACCGCATTTCGGGTGTTGGTACGCCTGCATACAATGATCCGCGCACTTCGTCCCATGAGGGTTTTTGTGGTTGCACGTAGGTGGGTGTGCCGACAGGGCAGCGGGCGACGCAGACCCAGTTGTTGACCCATCCGTCTTGAGGGCTGCAGCGTGAGGCGCGGAATGCCCAGTCGCCCTTTTCGCCGAGGTCTTGTGGTGCACCGCCGGGGAATACTTCTCGGTCGAATTCGCCGGTGGGGCAAGGGTTTACTTTCGCTTTAGCAGCGGTTTCGTTTGCGGTCGGGGGTTTGGTGTATTTCCCCTTGGTGCCCTTCTGGCTAACGGTTTTTGTCGTGTTCGACCACACTGCACTCGTCGATTGACCAGCAGCAGTTTTCGTCGCAGTCGACTTCTTCGGCGGCTTTTTTGGTTTCTGTGCGAGACCAGCACTGGCAGGACTGGCTGCCACAAATGAGAAAATGACTAACAGGCTTAGAAGGCGCCTTCGCATAGCTTCACCTCCGACTCGAAAATCTCATTCACTAGCCAGGACCCGTTTTGATCGATGAGTGAGTTCTGAACTACCGACACCGAGAGTTCGCCGTCAATCAAGACATCGTCGGAGGGCTCTGAAGTTCCTTTCGTGTCCCACGTTTGAATGTTGTTTTGAAGGCATCCGACTGCAGTTGCGGTTTGTCGATCTGCGTCCATTTTGATATCACGGACAACGACTTCAAAGGTAGTGCCGGATCGATACTCACGGTTGTTCGTTCGCCGTTCTTGGTCGATATCTTCGATTTCTTTGAGGTGGGTGGCGGTGACGAGGCCTTCGAAAGCAGAGGGGTCCCACTTGTCTTTGTATAGAGTCTCGAATTCGGCACGGGTAGCTTTCTCGACGACGGCTGTGATGGCGGC
>JANMEI010000817.1:0-1146 GCA_031376865.1 Acidimicrobiia bacterium
GGGAGCCCGGGACCATCATCACCGAGGAGGATCCGTCCATGGAACAAGCTGTTGTCACCGGCATCACGCACGACACGTCCGAGGCCAAAGTAACGGTGACTGATACGCCAGACCGTCCCGGTGTTGCAGCGCAGTTGTTTCGAGCGTTGGCCGATGCTCGCATCAACGTCGACATGATCGTGCAGAACACCGGTCACGACGAAATGACCGACATCAGCTTCACGGTGCCAAAGGCTGATCTCAATACTGCCATCGATGTGTGCACCAAGGTGTCAAGTGAGATGGGTGCAGGCGCGGTCGAGGCCGATCGAGACGTTGCTCGTGTTTCCATCGTGGGTGCCGGTATGCGAACCAATCCGGGCGTCTCCGCCACCATGTTCGAAACGCTCGCAACGGCGGGCGTCAACATCGAAATGATCTCTACGTCAACCATTCGCCTGTCGTGTGTCGTTGATGTTGCCCAGGTCGAAGTTGCGGTGCAGGCTTTGCACAGCGCCTTCAACCTCGACGTCGACTAACCCCCACTTCAACCCGCAAAATCGCGCGCGTGAAACATCTACTTTCCGCGCGTGAAACATTTGGGAGTCTGGTTTTGGCGGTTTCAACTGTTCCACGTGTGGAACATGCATGTTTCACGCGCGCACACACAGGTTTTGGGGTGGAGTGGCTGAAATTGGTGAAGTTCTGAACGTGTTCAAAAACCTCTTGACTTCCTGAACGCATGGTGCGATTCTGAACATGTTCAAAACATGAACACGTTCAAAAAAGGAAGCCCGTCATGAACTCCGTCGTCTCCGCCTACCTGCTCTACCTCGCCATCACCGTTCCGCTGGCCATCTGGGTCGCCCGCACGTTGCACCGCCACGGCAAGAAGTTCCTCGTCACCGTGTTCGACGGCGACGAAGACATGGCCAACAGCGTGAACTCACTGCTGGTCATCGGGTTCGTGCTCCTGAACCTGGGCTTCATCGCCCTCGCCATGTCGACCAATCGAGATGTGAAGAGCGCCCGGGAAATGCTGGAACTCGTCTCCACCAAAGTCGGCCTAGCCGTTCTGGCCATCGGTGCCGTTCACATGTTCAACGTCTGGGCCTTCAACAGCTATCGCCGTCGTGCCCTTCACCGTAAGGACGGCTACCCAGTCAC
>JANMEI010000825.1:0-2594 GCA_031376865.1 Acidimicrobiia bacterium
CAAGAATGCCGGCGAAACCGTCGGTGTGATTGCTTCATTTGCTGGCGCTGAAGGCGGCTCGGTTTCACACATCACTATGCACAAGTTGCAGATCATTGGTCGACCAACTCCATTCGGCATTGCGCCGCCCACCACAGTTGCTGGCCAACCAAATGACGCAGGAACCAGCAGCTTCCTCGGACAGGTTCAAGTCACGCTTGCAGTAGAAGCTGCTGACGCAGAACGACTGATCTTTATGAATCAGTTCGGCATCATTCACCTGGTCTTGGAGCCGCTCAGCGCAAACGAAGGCGACACCAAAAAGATCACGCTGGAAAACGTGTATGTCCCAACTGGCGCTTCGTCTGCGCTTGACGACTTGAAGACCAGCACCACGATCGCTGGCAAGCCGGCAGTAGCAGCACCAGCCGTTGCAGCACCAGCCGTGGCAGCACCTGCGGTCGCAGCACCAGCCGTCGCAGCACCGACCACTCTCCCGGGCGCCACCACGACAATCAAGAAGTAAGCGAACAGCTGGCGACACGCTGCTCACGGGCAGCGTGTCCGCTCCGCCGTTTGCCGCTTCGTCGGTGTAACTCTCCTCTTTCTTTCACCTCTTCCCACCTCCACACCAACTACTCAGCCCCGTTTTGAAGCCACAGAGGCAATCGTGACCGACATCCAACTCGAGCAGACAACCCGCCCAGCAACGCTTCTGCGTGGCGTCGGCGACGTCGCCGTCATCGCAGGCACTCCCGACTTCGAAATGCGAGTCCGGCGGGCGCTTTCAGGCGGCCAAGGACCCCGCATGGTCAGGTGGCCGGCCACCGGTGATCGACCCGACCCCCAGAACGTGGCGGTCGTACTGATCGGCCCCGAACTCACCGCTGACGCAATGGTCGCAACCGCTAAAGAAGTCGACCGCGAGTGCCCCGGCACCTACGTTGCACTCGTTGCGGAATCTGTCCCTGGCCTCTTGGAAAAGGCGCTCCGGGCAGGCGTCCGCGATGTCGTGGCGCCGAGCGCAGAGATTGCGGTCATCTTTGACCTTCTGTCTCGCGGCTTGGAAAGCGCACAACAGCGCAGGCTGGCAACACCGGCAGCCGACATTCCGTCCATTGACATTCCGCATAACGACACACCGGATGGTCGACGCATCATTTCGGTAATGGCACCCAAGGGTGGCGTTGGTAAGACACTGCTCTCCGTCAATCTTGCCTGCGCGCTTGCTTCGGCACATCGAAACGAGATTGCTCTCGTTGACCTCGACCTTCAGTTTGGTGACGTGGCCTCGTCGATGCATATTGCCCCAGAACACTCCTCCGTCGATGCAGCCCGTGGCATCAGCCGCGGCGAAAGCGGTTTGATCAAGGTGTTCTTGTCAAACCACGACTCCGGAGTGTTCGTGCTTGCAGGGCCCGAAGATCCCGCAGCCGCAGAAGACATCAGCTACGACGCATCCGTTGCGATCGTCAAACAGCTGTCGATGGCATTCCCGTACGTCATCGTTGACACCGCAGCAGGTTTGGATGCACACGCATTATCCGTCGCAGAAGTATCGACCGACTTGGTGTTCGTTTCATCAGTCGACGTCGCAAGTGTTCGAAGTCTTCGAAAGACGTTGGATGCGCTCGACAAACTTGGTATGCGCACACAGCGACGTCATCTCGTGATCAATCGCTGTGACACTACCGGTGGCGCCCGTGTTGAAGATGTTGAAACTGCACTGGGGATGAAAGCAATCACCTCCATCCCAAACAGCCAAACCATCCTGACCCAGGTCAATCAAGGCAGCCCCATCGTGTATTCGGATCCGAAGTCGCCCATGAGTCGAAAGTTTTACCAAGTTGCTGAGACATTCAGTGACTCGCTCGTCCCTACAACAACCGCAGCAAAACCCGGCATCGGGCTCCCTTGGAAGAGGTCAAAGTGAAACTCGGTCAACGACTCCGCGCCGCGAACGAACCTGAGGGCCAGGCACCTGTACCCCAGCAACCCGTAGCTTCCGCTCCGGCACCAGCTCCGACACCTACGGCGGGTCCAGCAGGCGCACCGGCAGGGCCGCCGCAGGTCAACCACTCTCACGTTGCGCCGTCAATGTCGGCCCACAGCGCACCTCCGGTCAAGGACGAGCAGTCCTTTGATCCGTTGTTGCAGGTGAAGGAACGGATCCACGAGCAACTCATCGCCCGTCTTGGCGTCAAGTTGTTCGATCAGAACCAAAGTGATCAGCAGCTCCGCGCAACCGTGGTTGACCTGATCACCCAATTGATTCAGTCAGAACAGATCCCGCTGACGTCTGACGAGCGACACCAGTTGGTGAGCGACCTTTCCGACAACGTGCTCGGTCACGGTCCGATCGATCGATTCCTCAAAGATCCCGCTGTTTCGGAAATCATGGTGCAGGGCACCACGCCAATTTTCGTCGAACGTAGCGGCAAGATCATCCGCACCAAAGATCGCTTCTACTCGAACGACCAGCTCCGCCGGGTGATCGAGCGAATTGTGTCCAACGTGGGTCGTCGTATCGACGAATCCTCCCCAATGGTCGACGCCCGTCTTGCTGACGGTTCGCGTGTGAACGCAGTGATTCCACCATTGGCGGTTGACGGTCC
>JANMEI010000839.1:0-2710 GCA_031376865.1 Acidimicrobiia bacterium
ACCACAATGGATGCAGCAAATGATTGATACGCATAGCATCGCTGCTGCAACGTCGGGCGCGCGCATCGTTCATACCTGTGGTTTCGATTCCATTCCGTCTGACATGGGTGTGTGGTTTACCCAACAGCAAAGCATGGAGCGCCTTGGCGAGCCATGTACACAAATTGGCATGCGCCTCAAAGGGGCGAAGGGTGGTGCTAGCGGAGGAACGATTGCCAGCCTGATGAACGTGGTCACCGAAATGTCAAAAAACCCCGCACTGCGCAAGGTACTCAGCAACCCATATGCCCTTGCCCCAAAGCATCTTCGCACCGGCCCAAAACAACCAAACGTAACGGTCCCAGCTCACGATTCGCTGTCAGGTCAGTGGGTGGCACCATTTGTCATGGCGGCTATTAACAGCAAGGTCGTGCATCGGAGCCACGCGTTGCTCGATCGTCCGTGGGGAGACGGATTCTTGTACGACGAAGCAATGCTGACCGGTAGCGGTCCAATCGGAGCGGCGAAAGCATCGGCGGTTACCGGTGGGCTCGGAGGGTTTATGGCCGCTACTGCGGTTCCACCCGTTCGCAAACTACTGAACAAATTCGTGTTGCCGAAACCCGGCGAAGGTCCATCCGTTGCATCACAAAACAGCGGTTACTTCGATCTTCGTTTCTACGGCAAAACGGTCGACGGAGATCGAATCACGGTCAAAGTCACCGGGGACCGCGACCCGGGGTATGGATCGACTGCGAAAATGATGGTCGCTGCCGCATTGACACTCTTGAGTACCGATCGCCGAACGACACCGGGTGGTTTTTGGACACCATCAACTGCGATGGGGCAACCGTTGCTCGATTCGTTGCGACAACATGCGGGTTTGACATTCGACGTGATCTAGAACCCGAGGACACTCACAACGCTGAGTGATTCTCTCTATCCGCGCAGATCACCATCAGACAGTGTGTACTAACGCGCGTGAAAACGTTGATTAAAGACTTTAAGAACTTCGCATTGTCCGGCAACGTCATCGACCTTGCGATCGGCGTCATCGTCGGCACCGCGTTTGCGAAGGTGGTCGAGTCGTTCGCAGGCGACATCGTGCTCGGTCTCATCGGGGCCATTTTCGGGCAACCAAACTTTGACGCGCTGAAGTTCAAAGTTGGCAAAGGCGAAGTTGCCTACGGCAAGTTTCTGACCGTACTGGTGAGCTTCCTGCTCATCGCGTTTTGTCTACTGATGCTGGTGAAGGCGCTGATCAAGGTCGGCATGAACTTCCGGGCACAAGGCAACCGCGAGTGCGACTATTGCAAAGAGTTCGTACCGGTCGACGCCACCCGTTGCAAGTTCTGCACCTCAACGCTGGAACCGGTAGTACCCGATTAGGTCTTTCACACCATTCGTCAACGCTCACTTACGGATGCGGCCTTTGGCCACGTTGAGCGATGCGCGATCTGCAGCCTCGCGCCCGGCCCACCAACCTTCGGCGTCGACCGACTTTGACTTCATGGCCCGTACCTTGGGGAACATCTCGTCGACCCTGGCATTTACTGCTTCAGATCGTTCCTGTAATACCGGAACCAACGCCGCACCGTATTCCGCTTGGCCCTCGGTGGTCGCCCGCTGATTGGCCTCTTCGAGACGCTCGGCGATGCGCCCTGCGTATGACAACCAAAACGCTCGCCGAAACGAGGGAGAGCTGTGATGGGCAGCGCGACCAGATCGCCCTTTCTTGGTGCCCTGCGGAGCTACCTCGACAACGGCACGCGCCGCCTGCACCAACAGAGACGTAAAGAGCAGATCTGTTACGTCGATATCCTCGACAAATCCGACTGCGTTTGCCAGCCCGTATGACTCGTCGAAGACCACCCTGACCCGATTTACCGATCCGACTGTCGCCAGCAAAACAACCTTTTCTTTCGCATACGGCTGCTCGATATGGAATCGCCGAGCGACGACACCGGCAGCAAGATCGTCTCCGTGGCGAACATCGAGCATTGCGATGTCGATCGAGTGTTTGGTCATCAACTCTTGAGCCTTTCCGGCGAACGAGTCAGCCTCGGCCGGAAAGTTGGTGGCTTCTGCCTTTGCCAACAACGAACGAATGGTGGCGAGCGTTTTGGAGGAAGCCTCAACTGTCGGTTCAGTCCTGTTGCGGTCCAAAGCAACCCTCAAGGCTGCGGACTGCCACTTCGAGGGAGGCTCCGAGATCAGCAAAATGGGATGCAGTGCTTTGAGCGTGCCGAGCAACACGATGGCGTCTTCCAACAACTCGGCCATGCTGATTTTGGCAGCATGCAACCAAGCTGCGAAGGGTTGCGTTCCGAGATCGCTTCGAAACGACGACAGTCGGGCTATCTGCGCCGTTGGCAATGTGGCGCGCAACGTTTGGACCTGTTCAGCCCAAATCGGTGGCTCCCACTCGCGAAACGCTGACTGCTGCGATTCACCCACAAGCGAGCAAATTCCCAGTTGAGCCACCCGGGACGATGTTTCTCGCCGCACAACATGGATGAGATCCAGCGGCTGCCAACCTGTTTCCCACAAGCTCGTCAGTCGGGAAACAACTTGGAACTCGATGAAGTGAAAGGGCCGGATTAACGAATCCGAATGCAAGCCGTCTAGGTCGACCAACTCGTCGATAACTTCAGAAAATGCCCGAGTACCGTGCAGCTCCGCCGCCGACAGCAAAACTCCACGATCGATCGTATGTTCGATGGCGCTGCTC
>JANMEI010000871.1:0-5505 GCA_031376865.1 Acidimicrobiia bacterium
GGCCGTTCGATGGTGAGCGTCATCTCGATGTCTTCGGGGTCGCGGCCCGCAGCTTCGGCAGATGCACGAACGATGTCTCGTTTATGTGTCCACTTAGTTTCATCGCCGTACCAGAAGCTATTCCAACCATCGGCCAGACGACCGACCAACGGGAGCCCGATTTGTTCGCCGGAGGCGCCGACACAGATCGGTGGAACTACAGCAGGAAGTGGCGGAGCCGACGCTTCGTTGATCTCGAAGTGCTTGCCTTTATAGGTAGGAAGATCTTGTGTCCACATGGCTCGACAGATATGGATGACGTCTTCGAGTTGGGCAAAGCGTACCGACGGCTTCGGAAAGTCGTAGCCATAGGCGGCGTATTCATCTTCACGCCACCCAGCGCCAATACCCAACATGAATCGGCCTTCGCTGAGTGTTTGCAACGTTGCGGCCATTTTCGCGGTCAGCGCTGGCGGCCGATAGCCGTGGCCCAATACGTGATGACACAGCAGCACATTGGGGAACTTGGCGGCCAACCACGTCAGCGTGGTCCACGCTTCCAGAAATGGATCGGTCTTGGCATCGAACCCATAGAAATGATCGGCAACCCACAGCGAATCAAAATGCTTCATCGCTGTCGGCAAAATATGGCGCTCTTGGAACACCACAATGGGTTGATGGTCACTCCATTTGTTACCAATCACCGGAGAGAGCCAACCGAACTTCACGTCTCGCTGTGTCATGCAGACATTCTGGCCCATCTCTCCCAATCTCCGTTTGCGTAGAATTGCTGGTGTGAATCCAACGGTGATCGTGGTCCATCCCAAGGAACGTCGCTCCAAGTGCACCATCCTTCCGTTGCGAGGAACCACTGGATTGCGGTTTGCTCGGTCCACCTCTCTGCTGGCGACTGGCCCCATTGACACGTATCTGCGCCTGGACGTCGCCGGTCCTGAACTGACCTCGGCTGATCATGACCGTGGGCTCCTGCTCCTTGATGGAACGTGGCGATGGGTCGAAGACCTTGCAGTGCCTTTTGGCCACTTGGAAACGCGATCCATCACCGGTGTTCATACCGCCTACCCGCGAGGGGCTGCCATCGGCGAACTACCCGAAGGAGGGCTGGCGACCGTCGAAGCCCTGTATGCCGCCTATCGAATACTGGGACGATCGACCGAAGGTCTACTAGACCACTATCACTGGGCGGATGACTTTTTGCGACTGAACGGTTGGTAGTCCAGAAATATCATCTGTAGACGTACTGTTTTGAAAATTGACCGCGCTTGGGTTGGCATCGCGGCAAGACTAGAGCCATGACACTGAAAGAAACCCTTCGAAGCGACCTGACCGCTGCCATGAAAGCAAAAGCAGCCACCGATGTCGCGACTCTACGAATGGTGATGGCGGCAGTGATGAATGCCGAGGTCTCCGGCAAAGAAGCAGTGGTCTTGACCGACGACGAAGTCATGTCCGTGCTCCGCAAAGAAGCAAAGAAGCGTGTCGAGGCTGCCGAAGCGTTTGCCACTGCCGGGCGAGTTGAGTCAGCGGCGACGGAACGTGCCGAACTGGCGATTATCGAGCGCTACCTGCCCGCGGCGCTGGATGACGAAGCGCTGCAGACCATCGTGACCGAAGAGATTGGCAACACCGGTGCGACTTCCGCCAAAGACATGGGCCTTGTCGTCAAGGCGGTACGAGCACGAGCTGGCGCCCAAGCCGACGGCGGCCGCATCGCCGCGTTAGTGAAAGAAGCTCTTCAGTAACAAAAGTCCCCTTCTTGCTTCTGGCCAGTGGTGTCAGTCCCTCGCAGCGGCCCACCTGGTCATCGGCTGGTTTGTGCAGTTGCGTCAGCCGTGGCTTACGCAACTGCCGAAACCAGAAGTGGTCGGAAGTCATCGATGTGCCACCAGGGCTGAGAAATGGAGATGTCGAAATGCGTGCCGAGGTTGGCATCGCCGGGATGTTGGCTGACATGGGCACGGACCCGGTTCAACCGCAGTTGTGCAGTGGACGGCATCTCAGCCTTCAACGATTGAGGTCGAAGCGTCACCCCATCACAGCGGTTCCGATTGCCCCGCGATGCTTGTGGCGGCGACACCAACAATCCCAAACCGATGAAACGTCGAATGTCTCGTCCGGCACACCATGCAGTGCTTACGGACCAGCTCGACGTAGCATCTCTTCGTGGACCACGAGGAGCTACTCGACGACGGTCCCCCGGTCGGAGTTGACCTTGCCCTAGCAACGTGGGGGCTATTTGTTGGTTTGGCTCTGTTGTTGTTCGCAGCAGGCTTGTTCGGAACCCTCCTGGGTGTGCGATCAGAGCTAGCCGGCCTTCCCACGCTGGTGAGTGGATTGATCAGCACCGCCTACTACCTGGGATTTCTGATCGGTTCACGGGTGGCGCTTCGAGCGTTGACTCGGGTTGGACACATCCGTGCGTTTACGGCTCTCGCCTCGTTGCTCTCTGCAGCAGTTATTGGCATCGGCCTGACCAATTCCGCGTGGGCGTGGGCGCTGCTGCGATTGGTCACCGGTCTCAGTTTGGCTGGGCAATACGTTGTGGCGGAGTCGTGGCTGAACGATTTGGCCACCAACGACACTCGTGGCCGACTCCTTGCGATCTACAACGTGATCACCATTGCTGCGTTCGGATCGGGCCAGGTGATTCAGTTTGCTTTTGACCCAAAGGTTGTGACGGGTTTCGCGATTGCAAGTGTGCTTACCTCAATCGCAGTGGTCCCCGTAGCCTTGTCCGAACGTGCGGTTGCTCCAACGATTGGGGAGTCAGCAAAACTTTCTTTGCGAGAATTGGCCAAAGTGGTGCCAACCGGTTTGGGTAGCTGCTTCTTAGTTGGAATCGCTCATGGCGCGCTCACCGGCATGGCGGCCATCTTCGCCACTCGAGCTGGGCTGTCACCCGGCCGCATCGGTCTGTTCGTCGCCGCTCCCAGTATCGGGGGCGTATTGCTGCAATGGCCAATTTCGGCGGCATCAGATGACATCGACAGACGCGCTGTCGGTGCGCTCGCTGCGGTCGGTGCAATGGTGATGTCGGCCTTGCTGCTGCTAGGGCCCGCCACCAAACCTATGGCGATCGTGTTGGTTGGTGCAATCGGTGGATTCAGTTACCCGCTCTACGCCATTGCAGGTGCTTATACCAACGACTGGATTGAACCCGAGCACGTGAACGCAGCAGCGTCGCAACTGGTGACCCTCTACGGCATCGGAGCCGTGCTTGGCCCTATCGTTGCAGCCGGCATGATCAACGCAACGGGGCTGAGCGGGTTTGCCTGGTCCCTCATTTTGTTGCACGGTTTAGTTGCCAGTTTCTTTGTGTACCGCATGCGAGCGTGGCGTGCTCCGCTGACCAAACGTCCCATCAGCGAAGCATCGTTACCCGCTCGGGCTTTCTTTCTTCCCGCCACCATCGTGCTGTCAAGCCGACGGCGACGGGCATCCAATCGGGTGAGTAAGTCCTAAGTTTCCCAGTCTTTGAGCGACAAAAACGCGTCCACTGCCTGGACAAAATCATCAAAAAAGTCGTAACGAAGGTGATGCCCAGCGCCTTCTACGAGATACGACGTCACCAACGGATTGAGGCTCTGCGCCTCGTCGGCTAACTCTGCAGTGATGATTGCCCCTCGATCCTGACGAGATCCAAGCATCAAGAGCACTGGGACTTCGAAGGCCTGCACCGATGCTCGCCATGGTGAGCGCTCCGGGAGAAACGGCACGAACAGATCGAGATCGAAATGACGCCGAGCAAAGATCGAGGTAGCAATGTCGACCTCATCCCACGCAGGCTCTTCGCTGGCACGCAGCGCAATTGCCTCGTTCTCAGTCATCGCTTGGATGGCCGATACCCATGTGGTCCACGCCGAAACTTGATCGGCACGAGCTGCTCGCCTGGCTACCAGTTGGTCATCGTCCAGCTCCCACCAGGCAGGATCTTCCAGAACCGCTCCCCTGCTGAGTTGTGGATGCTTCGCAAGCGCCAACGCAATGGTCGAGCCACCCATGCTGTGACCGATCAACGCTGGCCGGTCAAGACCAAGTGTGTCGATGACCGCCTTCAGGTCCGCCACCCGAAGATCGTCTGTGAACTGACCACCTGAATCTGCCAGGCGTGACGAGTCGCCATGACCTCGTGCGTCGTATGCCACCACATCCCAGACGCCAGCCAAATGTTCAGCGAGCCGAGTGAAGTACAGCGCCGAGTCTGTAAAACCGTGCACCAAAACCAGCGACGGTAATGATCGGCCCGAGGCGTCGGATCCGCCTGAGCGGTAGTACTTCAGCCGGGCTCCGTTGGAGTCAATTGTTCCTTGTTCCCAGGTACGCATCGGTGTCGCAGGATCGGTCATAACTTGCACCGTACCTCGCAGCGCGTGATCGATGAGTTACGCAATTACCACGGTGGCTGCGTCAGCGTCGGCCCGTACTGCGTCAGCTCCCCTACTTCGACGTCGCAACGTGACTGCAGCAATTCCCGCAATCACAATCAGCCCGCCTAACAATTGAGCCATCACTACCTGCTGATGCAAAATCCACCACGCCACGAACGCCGAGCTGATGGGCTGAATCAGCAACGTAAGCGACGACACCGATGCATCAACGTGTCGATGCGAGAACGTCAGAAACACATGGCCGATAGTTGGAATGACAATGACCAGACCGAGGCCGAATGCTTGCTGGCGTGTGATGTGCGCAACGTCGGACGCATGTCCGCTGAGCACCAGGAACGGGAGCGACGTGATGGCGGACCAGGTGAGGATCGCTGTCATATAGGTGAAGGGGTTAGGCGCTACATCGGTGGCGCCCGAGTTCTGTAACTTGCCGACGAGGAAGTACCCGCAGAATGACAGCATCGATGCAATCGCGAATCCGGCGCCCAACATCGAGGTGTGCACGGTTTTCGCACCGGCGTTGGCGCCAATCACCGCTACGGCTGCGCCACCCAACGAAACACAGGTCCAGCCAAGGTCCCAGGCCCTCACTCGTTCCCCAAACAATGGTTGGGCGACGAACAACACCACGATTGGTTGCAACGAGGCAAGGAGCGTGGTCGTGGCGACGCTCGCATGTTGCAATGCAAAGAAGAACAGCGTGTTGTTCACACAGAACAAAGCGCCCGGAACCATCGCCCTTCGCAGAAGTTTCCGAGAGGGCGTGATTCCGAGCGCTGCACAAATCATCCACTGGATCGCAGCAGCGACGATCATGCGAACCGACGTCGACACGATTGGATAGGTGGTCACCTGCTTTGAAAGTGTGGGCCCGAAGCTCCAGGTGACCAGCACCACCATCAGACTGAGAGATCCGAACAACGGGTTGATCTTGTGTATCTGGGGCGGAGCCTGCTGGGTCATCGTGATGGTTCCAAGTGTAGGGCTGTTCTACATTGGGGCGATGACTTACAGTGCCAACTCGAACCGCTACGACGCCATGCAGTACCGCCGATGCGGCAAAAGTGGGCTGATGCTTCCAGCCATTTCCCTTGGTTTGTGGCACAACTTCGGCGAC
>JANMEI010000881.1:0-6240 GCA_031376865.1 Acidimicrobiia bacterium
CGATGTTGCCGATCCGGACCCGGCGAAGTGAATACACACGTAAACCAACCAGTTCGAGCATGCGGCGAATCTGGCGTTTGCGACCTTCTCGCAGAACAAACAACAACAGATCTTCTTCAAGCCACTCCACCTGAGCAGCGCGCAATTGACGGTCGTCAAGACGGAGCCCGTAACGCAACGCATGCAAGGCTCGAGGGTTTAATCGGCCGTCGAAGCGAACCAGGTATTCCTTTTCAACGCCACCGCTACCGTCAACAATCGAACGTGCCACCCGCCCGTCGGCAGTCAGCAACAACAAGCCAGTGGAATCGATATCCAAACGTCCAGCGACTGCCAACCCCTTCCGGTCGCTGTCGCGAAAGGGCATGGGGTTGGGATCCCACTCCCAGCGACGTTCGGCTGTGATCAACTCAACCGCAGCGTGATAGCCGTCTTCGGGTTGTCCCGAGACAATACCGAGCGGCTTGTTCAGCACCACCGTTGGCTTACGGAGCAGCTCTTGGGCCGCAGTGCTCATTAACTCGATGTGTTGAGTGGCGAGCACGCGAGACCCAAGTACGTCGATGACCTCACCATCGACCAACACCTGTCCTGCCGCAATGAACTCGTCGGCTTCGCGACGTGAGCACATCCCAAGGTCAGCCATCCGTTTGGAAAGGCGAATGCTGTTCGGGTCGTTCATGGGCTGTCAGTTCTAGCAGCACTCCTCGTTGCCGGAAGCAACGTTTCGGTGCCATTCCAAATCAATCTGACCGGAATTGGTGAGTCAACATCGACACCATCAAGGGTGATGTTGATATGTATGCCACCATACGGTGTTGGCGCTGTGGCCTTAGCGAAACTCAAACCACCAAGGTTGGGCTGAACCAACGCTTGAGTGAATCCTGGGGTATCGGGGGTGAGGCCGGTGACGTACTGAATCAGGTCACGCGTTGGAGTCGACGACCATCCGTGGCTGATGGTCCCGCCGTACCAGGTCTCGGAAAACGAGGTCGGGCATCGATCAAGGAGCCATTGCCAATCCTGCAATTGTGTGGCGATCAGATCGGCTCGGCCTGCTTGTACCAGTGCATCGTGCACGACGTATCGAAAGAACGGCTGTGCCCGGACCACATCGCGATCAACATTCCACCAGGGGGCAGGGTGTCCTTTGGCCAGGTACGCACCGCCAAGTTCGGTTTCAGATCCCGGTTCCGCCGGACCATCAGGGGCCGCGAAAGTTGCATGGATCAGATAGCGCTCGTCGGTGATTACCTCGACCAACCGATCGAGACGATCCTGCGGAACTAACCCACCAACGATTGCAGCGGCTTGGCCATGTTGTGAAGCGGCGGGGAATCGACCGTCGGGCGCCAGCATGTCGACATACCGACTTCGCTCAGGGTCCCACAAACGTTCAAACCCAGCACGTAAGCGCGCATGTGTTTCGGTAGCCCACGCAGCCCGACCGGTATCGCCTAACCAAGTGGCCATTTCGGCAAACTCAATCAGGGCTCGTCCCCACAGCCCGCACAGTGTTGCGCTCACCCCGTCGCTATACACCGACGACCAGTCAATGATCACCCAACCAGGCACATCGATCGGTGTTCCGTGATCATCGAGGAATGGAATAAACCATCGAAGCACTCCCTCGGCGACGGCCATCAAGGGAGCGATCACATCGACGTCTCCGATGTAGCGATAGAGGTTCCACACCGAATGAACCCAATGCAGTGCCCAGTCGGGAATGATCGACACATCGTTTGCTTCAATGTCACCAGCGACCGCCATTGGCAGCATTCCGTCGGCACGCGGTGATGCAGCCAGCATGGGATGCCATCGGGCGAGTGACCAATCGTCGTTGGTGGTCAAATCAATAAGTTGATGAACAACCGAGTCGCCAGTCCACGCTCGTTGCTCGCGCGTCGGGCAGTCCACATAGGAATCAAGTGAACATATGGAAACGGTGCGCCGTCCAACTTCATACAGCTGGTTGAGGAGCGGGTCGGAACACGAGAACGAGTGAGTGCCTGTGAGCGGATGGACTCGTTCTCGCACCGTGACTGCGTGTACGACGACTCCGGGGTCGGCAAACACGGTGGCCCCGCTTAATCCGAAGATGTCTACAGACTCGGTGCTACGTCTGGTGCCGTCGGTGGTGATGGTGAGCGACGGGTCGTAGCTGGTTTCGATCGGCTGACCATCAGGGGTCAGTCGCTCAGAAGTCTGTATGCGTACTGATGAGCCAGCCAGACCCTCGGCGTCGATGACCAGTGTGCCTACTGTGACGCGATCGGCGATCCATCGATCTCCACGTTGAAGGAGCACAACATCAGTCGGCGTGGGACGAGAGGTCGGCCGAGGTCCGACGGGCCCGACCGGGAAGCTGGGTGGGTTGGGACGCCCCGACGAGCCAAACACCATTGCTCGGCGAGCCCGTGCTGCGGGCCATTGGTCTGTGTGCGTGGCACTGGTGGTCCAGGAAGCCGGGAGTGATGACGTGTCGATTAGTTCCCAACCGCGTGAAATGAATCCCGCCGCCGGGCTGGCCGACCAACCGGACAGCAACGATCCGCGCCAGGTGGTGTCGGTGCTGATGACGTGCGTTGCCGATAAATGAAGCTCACAGGCAACTGCGCCACGTGACAAGTCTGTCGTCGAAGGTAACGGCATCGACCACGCCGTCGCAGATCCATCCAGGGTCACTAAACAGGCAACGGAGTTTTCGCCTCGAACCAAGAGCGACGCCACATCGGCATCGTCCCAAACGCTGCGTTGAGGATGTGAACGAACAGGCCCGCGGCCAACCTCAACGCCGTTGATCCACCATGTTGCCCGTCCGACCGCAGCCAATCGGGCCGGGACAGAAACCGGCACACTGTCTATCGTGAAGCGATGGCAAAACGCTGCCGTCACCCGTTCGGTTGGAGTAGGTGACGCCGTGGAGGGATCTGCCCAGATCCATAAACCATGCCAACGGCCAGGCGGAAACGAGAGGAGTGTCACTCGTACATCATGACCTGCCCGGCGAAGCGGTGACAAAGATGTGAGGGTTGGCAAGTGTCGGTAGGGTTCACGAATGACCCAAGTGGATTCCGTGAGGATGGATAGCCTTCGGCGGGTGTATTCGGGTCGGTTGCTCACCGAACCAGACGATGTGGCGCCGTTTGTGGTCGATTGGCGACGCCAATGGACGGGACGCTGTCTCGGGGTGGCTCAGCCCGATTCGGTTGATCAGGTGTCGCAGCTGGTGAAGTGGTGCGCCGAACACAACGTGCCGATTGTGCCGCAGGGTGGAAACACAGGACTCTCTGGCGGGGCCACCCCTGACGATTCAGGTAACGCATTGGTATTGTCGCTCGTTCGTCTCAACCGCATTCGGCACATTGACCGGGTGAACAACACGATCACCGTCGATGCAGGTGTCTTGCTTTCGGCGATTCAAGATGTTGCACGCGATCATGATCGGCTGTTTCCACTCAGTCTTGCCGCTGAAGGGAGCTGCACCATCGGCGGCAATCTGGCGACCAACGCAGGTGGGACCGCAGTCCTTCGTTACGGCAACACTCGAGACCTGTGCCTTGGGCTTGAAGTAGTAACGGCGACGGGCGAGGTATGGGACGGTCTTCGCTCGTTGCGAAAGGACAACACGGGCTATGACCTTCGCGACTTGTTTATTGGTTCTGAGGGAACACTAGGGATCATCACGGGCGCTGTCATGAAGTTGTTTCCGCGGCCGGCCGGGCATGCTGTTGCACTGGTTGGTTGTGCCTCCTTTGAAGGTGCTGTTGCCGTTTTCATGCGGGCCCGAGCTGTGCTTGATACCGCCCTGGTGGGCTGCGAAGTGATGAATGCAACGTGTGTGAACTTAGTAACTTCACATTTCCCGAATGTGCGAAACCCGTTGCCACCGGAAACGCCGTGGATTGTGCTGTTGGACGTGATCGACATGAGTAGCGAGGGCGGAGCGGCGAGCGGCCTTGAAACGGTGATCGCTGCTGCCATCGAACGTGACAACGCAACCGACGCCACGGTCGCACAATCTGTCGATCAGGCCAAACAATTCTGGATGTTACGTGAACATATCAGTGAAGCTCAGGCTGCCTTTGGTCCAACGACAAAGCACGATGTAGCGGTGCCGATCTCGTCGCTCGCGGAGTTCGTCCAACGAGCAACCGAGGAAATCTCACAAGTTGCAGTGCCTGTGCAGCTTGTGACGTTTGGCCATTTGGGTGATGGGAACCTGCACTACAACTTGTCGCCACTCGAAAGCAGCAATCCTGAAGAATTTCGACGCAGTACGGGCACGTTCAATCAGATTGTTCACGATCTTGTTCGATCGTTGAACGGCTCGATTTCGGCTGAGCACGGGCTGGGCGTGTTGCGCCGAGATGAAGCCGACCGTTTTCGGTCCCCGGTGGAGCGTCAACTCATGCAGTCAATCAAAACCGCATTGGACCCGCAGGGTCTCTTCAACCCCGCGAAACTCTTGCCGCACTCACGAATATGTTTCGATCAGGTAACCGTTGTCCCCGCAGGTGTCTGAACCGTGAGAACGTGACGTATTACACATGGTCGTCCTAGTCTGTCGATCAACACAACCGAGGAGAGCGTCCTATGCGCAAAAGCCTGTTGTTATCTATCGCTGCATTGTCGTTGGTTGCCGCATCGTGTGGCGGAGGTTCAGGCAAAACTGACCCCACTACCGGTGGCGAAACGTCGATAGCCGGTGGATCTACCGAATCCTCTAGTCCTGAGTCCTCTGTTGCCGAACCAGAAGGGACCGACGTTGCCCCTGCGACCGAAGCGTCGGGCGGCACCTCGGCAGGACCAAAGAAGCTCACCGATGGGCGAGTGCTGGCGGCCGGAAATCCGCCCCACCTTGACCCGGCGCAAAACTTCACGCTGGAAGGCGCAGAACTTGAAGGGGTCCTGTGGGACGGGCTAGCCGCGTTTGACTGGGCCGATCCCAAGAACGCAAAACTGGTGCCCGCGGCAGCAGAATCGTGGACCGGTAATGCTGATTCAACCGAGTTCGTGTTTAAGGTGCGCAAGCACAACTTCTCTAATGGCAATCCGGTGCTGCCGTCCTCGTTCGCTTACGCCTGGAATCGCGCGTCAGACCCCAAGTTGGCTGCTACGTATGCATATCTCTTCTTTAACGTTGTGGGTGGAAAGGAACGGGTGGAGGGTAAAGCACCGAGCATCACCGGAGTCGTGGCTGATGACGCGGCAATGACGCTGACGGTGAAACTCGCCCGCCCATTTGCGGATTTCCCGACGATCACCACCCATAACATCTTCTTCCCCGTCGACGAAGTGACGGTGTCCAAGGTTGCTGATCAGTCAAAGTATGAGCAGCAAGTCATGATCGGCAACGGGCCATTTGTCATGGCCGGTGCGTACGTTCCCGACAAAGGGTTGACGGTCACGAAGAACCCAACCTATTGGGGCACCCCCGCTGGTCTCGACGAAATCAAGTTCGTCGTCAGCAAAGAAATCGATACGGCGTATTCGTCGTTTGAAGCGGGGCAGGTCGATACCTCGGCAATCCCATCGGGGAAGTTTAAATCAGCCACAGGCAAGTATCCGTTTGTGCAGGCACCTGCGTTCACAGTCGACTACTACGTCTTCAACGCCGAGGACCCTGTGGTAGGTGGCGAGAAAAACGAGAAGCTGCGACAGGCTATTTCGCTGGCGATCGACACCACTGTGTTGGCTGATGCAGTGTGCCAAGGTTCGTGCATCCCGGCAAAGTCGATAACCCCGACCGGGATCCCGGGTCAAAGCAACCTGTGCACAATTTGTAACCGTGACGTCGAGAAGTCAAAGAAGCTTCTCGAAGAATGGAAAGCAGCCGGAAACACGCTGACCCCTATCGAGATTTCGTTTAACTCGGGCGCCGGACACGAAGACACGATCAACTTGGTCCAGGCTCAATTGCAAGAAGTTGGTATCGAAGTGAAGCAAGCTCCAATTTCCAGCGATACCTACTTCCAAACGATGGGAAAAACCCCGGCTCAGTTCTTTCGACTGGGTTGGGCTGCGGACTATCCGCTGCAAGACAACTTCCTCTACGACTTGTTTGCGTCGGACTCAGCCAACCTCAGCAACCCAAGTGAACTGGCAAACCCTGCTGCAATCCGTAGATCTTAATAGCCTCATCACGGAACCCATTCTTCCAAAGGACAACACCGTCCCAAACGTCAGCGCCACTCGCTAGAACCATTTTCCCAAGCATTCTCAAGGTGGTTTCTAGTA
>JANMEI010000887.1:0-5029 GCA_031376865.1 Acidimicrobiia bacterium
GCACTTGATACCGAAGCGCTTGATGCCAACATTGATCAAGCAACCCAGGACTACAACAACAGTCGGCCAGCTCCGGTGATTGGTGCTCCAGAGTTCATCGAGCAAAGCGAAGGCACCAGCCTCGACGAACCAACCGAACCCACTTCTGCAGCACCAGAAACCGCTGGTCCGGCTAACACTGCTCCAGCTGACGACATCACGTTGCCTGCTGACGGCCGTCTCGACAATGCAAGTATTGCCGATGCAAACCCGGACAATCTAGGGCTGCAAATTTTGAAGGCAATACCAGAGACCACCAATGATCCGTTGGTATCTGGTGAAACCGATGAGACGTTAGTAGCCGCCAATACTCCCGCAGGGGTCGTGAGCGACACACCAGATTCGAGCTTGTTGGCTCGAAACGGCGATCGAGATGAGAGCCCTAGCAACTATCCGGTCTCCGTTGACTCCGGACAGGGTCCAGCGAACGAGAAGAAGTTCAAAGGAACTGCCGAAGAAGCAGTGAAGGGTGGCGTTGCTGGTGGAGCTGGCTTCGTTGTCAACAAGGTGACTTCGCCGTTCATCTCTCCGTTCGGAGGAGCAGTAGCGGGTGGGAGTACCTCGGCCGCTACCAAACGTGCGCTCGACGCTCGTTTTCCAACAACCAAGTAGGCAAAATGCCGAGCAGCCCGCCTCGTTGGAGGCGGGCTGTTTCGCGAATAACCTCACAAACAACACAAGTCGCAACTCACAACGCAGCAGTAGGAACAAATGACACACACCGACGCAGGACACGACCGTCGTCAAGGCACTACCTACCTAGTCACCGACAAGGACAAAGTTGCGTTTCAACAGCAAGGGTATGTGCACTTACCAGGCGTGCTGTCCGAGGTAGAGGTCATCGAGATCGAAAAGGTGTACGACGCCTTCCTGCGACGCGAGATCGCCGTCGAGGGCAAAGACTTCAACGACATGACAACGGGGGAGTATGGCAGTGATCCCTCGGCGTATTCCATTCTCAACGTCATGTTGCCGCGTCGGTACTACCCGCAATGGCAAGGCAACATTTTTGAACAACGAGCAACTTCCATTGCAGAACAACTGTGTGGCGAAGGCATGCTGATCGACTTCGATCAACTGTTGGCGAAGGGCCCCAATAAACCTGACGCGGTGTTCAATTGGCATCAAGATCAGGCGTACTGGATCGATTCTGATGACCGTCGCACGGCAACGTGTTGGCTGGCCGTCGAAGACTCCACCCTCGAAAATGGCTGCATGCAGTTTCTCCCCGGCAGCCATCTCGAACCGGTACGTCCTCATCGTCCTCTGCACGAAGATCGATCAAAGAGTCACACGTTGCTGACCGATCTCCGGCCGGGCGAAACGATGACGATGGTACCCATCAAACGAGGTGACATCACCGTTCACAATGAAGGCGTGTTGCATGGCTCGGGTGGAAACAACTCGAGCGACAGTTACCGCCGCGCCTACATCGTCGCCCTTCGCTCTCATGAAGCCGTGACCAAGGAACGCAGCCTTGGGTTTACCCATTCGCACAACGATCATGTTGAGGTGTTGGGTCAGGTGAAGGGCCTCCACACCGGATCGCATCCTGACTCACATCTCGAATAACTCACGGTTGGTGATCACTGTTCATCACCGAGGGCGAGAGGGCAACGCTCAGCGTCACCATTTGTTCGAGAAACGGACATAGCGGTAGACATGAGGATAAACACCTGAGTACTGTCGCAACAACAACAAACGGCCCGGCCGTTCCCCCACGGTCTGTGTGGCCATCCTCGAGGAGGTATTCGCACTTATGAAGCAAAAACTTGTGTTCGTCGCGCTCGGCGCCATGCTGAGCGCCGGGTTGGTGGCAACAACACCAACTGCACTAGCTGCTGGAAAAGGTAAAGCCGAAGACGCACAACCTGAGCATGCTGGTCACAACCTTGACGGTCCGCTGTCGAAACGACAGCGCGACCGAAAAACCAAAGCGTTCAAACAGTTGATTGGCGAGAAAGCCGGCGCTTCGAACAAAGTCGCCAAAGTAGCGCCAGGTCAATATGTAGAACTGGCACGGGAAAAAACCGAACGCGTCTTTGTCATCATTGCCGAGTTCGGCAACACTCGTCATCCCGACTTCGCGGATGGCGCAAGCAATGCGGTGAAGTTCGACGGACCTGCTCACAACGAGATTCCACAACCTGATCGAACAGTCGATAACTCGACGTTGTGGAAAGCCGATTACAACAAAGCTCACTACGAGAACATGTACTTCACTCGTATGACAGCTTACTTTCAACAGCAAAGCTCTGGCCGATACGCAATTGAAGGCAAGGTTGCTGACTGGGTGAAAGTGCCATTCAACCAAGCCCGGTACGGACGGAACGTGTGCGGTGGCATTGTGTGTAACAACACATGGTCGCTGATTCGTGACTCGATGGCAGTCTGGACCGAACAACAATTGAAATCGGGCAAGTCGATGGCCGAGATTCAGGCATACCTTGCCGAGTTCGATATCTGGGATCGATACGACTACGACGCCGATGGAAATTTCGATGAGCGCGATGGCTACATCGACCACTTCCAAATCGTGCACGCTGGCGGTGACGAAGCATCAGGCGACCCCAACTATGGGACCGATGCCATTTGGAGCCATCGTTGGTACGCGCAACTCAGCCCGTTTGGATCAAGCGGCCCCACGGGTCTTGGCCAATTCGGCGGCGTCAATGCCGGATCAGGTGGGCCATCGGGCGGCATCGAGATTCCCAACAATCCCACCGATACATGGGTAGGTGATTACACCATTCAGCCAGAAAACGGGGGACTGGGAGTATTCGTGCACGAGTACATGCACGACCTCGGTCTACCCGATCTGTACGACCTGTCGGGTAACACCGGCGGTGCAGAAAACTCAACCGGTTTCTGGTCGTTGATGTCCTCGGGCGCCAACATCGGAAACGGCAGTCCTGACGGAATTGGTGACAGCCCCACTGACCTCACAGCCTGGGAAAAGCTGCAGGTCGGCTGGTTAGGTTGCGACACCTGCCCCGGTGGAAAGTTCTATGACATTGCCCAAGCGGGTGAAAAGTCAAATCACAGCCTGGGACCCAACGACGCAGCAACGAGACGAGCCCAAGCAGTCATCGTCAATCTTCCCGACAAAGAAGTAACTACCACGATCGGTCCACCGTTCGCAGGCGCAAACTTCTACTATTCCGGTTCAGGCGACGACCTGGACCAGTTCATGACGAAGACCGTGACAGTTCCGGCTGCAGCAAACCTGACAGCGCAAGTTCGTTATGACATCGAGGAAGGATATGACTACGCGTACTTAGTATCTAGGCCGGTCGGTGGAACTGCATGGACGCCGATAGCCACTTCTGTGTCCGCTCCTGATGATCCCAACGGACAAAATCTTGGAAGTGGAATCACCGGATCCACCGACGATGCCTGGGTGGCGCTCACCGCTGATCTCGCAACGCTCAGCGGCCAGACGGTAGAACTCGGATTTAGATACAAAACCGATCCAGCGTCAGCCGAAGCTGGCATTTCAATCGACGACATCGCGATCACAGGTGAACCTGCCGATGGTGCAGAAGGAGCAAGCTCCTTCAAATTGACTGGATTCAAAACCAGTACTGGCACCGAAGTCAACAAGTTTGCCAATGCCTATTTCGTCGAAAATCGACAATATGACAACTACGACGCTTCACTGAAAACCGGATACAACTTCGGCTTCTTGAACACCAAGCCTGACATCGTGGAGAACTTCCCCTACCAAGACGGCATGTTCATCATGTACTGGGACAGTTCGCAAACCGACAACAACGTGGGTGAGCACCCAGGCGAAGGCTTGCTGCTTCCGATTGATGCCCATCCTTCATTTCACTATTCTTCTGATGGGCAGCTTTTGCGGCCACGCATCTTGTCGTATGACTCGACCTTTGGTTTTGATCTCACCGACTCGATCACCATCAACAAAAATGGTGTGCCAACGGTGATTCCGTCAGAACGCGGCAAACCGGTGTTTGACGATCGACAGGACTATTGGTTCCCTGCCCCAGGGCCCATCCCTGGTCGACACCAGCCCGGTTGGGTCGGCGTGAAAGTCCCGAAGACTGGGACGCTCATCAAGATCCGAAGCGTGAACAATCGCAAGGGCACAATGAAAATCCGCGTCGACGTGGCACGCAAGAAGGGTAAGGGCGAAAAGGAAGCGCCCGAGCCGGTCGAGTCTGCCGAGGAGTCTGCCGAGGAGTAACCCAGTCGGTCGCTACTGATCCGAGAGCTATTCACGAAGTACGGAGGGCGATGCCAAAGCATCGCCCTCTTTTTTGAATCAGGGTTCATCAAGAATTCGTCGGTATGCGCGAATCAAACCACAGGGGTTGAGCAAGCGCTTCCGAGTGCCGATGTACATCAAGACACGTTGTGCCCCGGAACCGTAGGACGAGAAATGCCGATTGATTTGCGACAGGAACGACGAACCGGTCTACTCGGTCGAAGCGACACGCTCGCATTGCTAGAGATTTTCGCCGAGAAGGCGCGCAAACAGGTTCATACCGCTGTTCCAGTAGTCATCGGCAAACGGGGAATGGGTCGTACCGCTGTGCTGATCGAGCTAGCCGATCGATTCACTCAAGCCGGTCGTGCGTCTGGGTACGGTTGCGTTCGCTCGGGGCTGGGGCAAGCGGTCATCGATGCAACCACGTCACTGGCCGAATCGGTGGATAGCCTTGACCCTGGATCACGTTCTGCCCATCGACTCGTCGCTGCCGCAGACGCGTTCCAGAAGCGCAGCCCCGATGAGTCGACTGAAGAAGACTTCATGGGGGCACTCGACCATTTGCTCTACGCGCTGTCAAACGAAGTGTCCGAGATTCCGAATGGGATGTTTGTGGCGATCGATGATCTTCATTTGGCTAACGAAGGACGAGTTGCTTCGCTGCTTGAAGGCTTGGTGGCATTGTCTTCAACGGGCGCTCCGATTCCGATGGTGTTGACGAGTGCGTCCGGACCTCAGATTCGACCAGTTCCGATTGGC
>JANMEI010000004.1:0-2156 GCA_031376865.1 Acidimicrobiia bacterium
CCACTTCTGGCTCGATGGGATTGTGGCTGCGTTGCTACTGGTTGTCTCACTCGGTGTGATCAGCCTTACGACCGCCATCCGCTCCAGGTTCAGCTCCCCGGTGCCGATAACCACAGAGTGAGCACCCAGTGGACATATCCAGAGGGGTTTGACCCCCGTTGGACACCACGATTCCCAGAAGTTGCTGCTGTTGCCAACGCAGTGTCGCTGGCAATGCCTCATGTCGAGCCGTTTGTGATTCGTGCTGTCAGGCGGGTGGAATCGTCGATTGATGACCCCAAACTCAGTGGGGAGCTTCGGAGGTTCATTCGTGAAGAGGCATCGCACCATGCGCAACATCGACGCTTCAACGCATTGGTCATCAAGCGATATCCGCGATTGCGTTGGGTAGACCAATGTTTGGGCTGGACGATGCGTCGTCTCGACAAACGGTCTGCTGCCATCGGGACCGGTTTTGCCGCGGGTTTCGAATTGGCCGGACTGGCAGTGGCACTCTGGCTCGCTCCGCGAACCGATCTGCTCTTAGCTGATGCTGACCCGACTGCCCGGGCGTTGTTTCTGTGGCATCTGGGAGAAGAAGTGGACCACCGTAGTATCGCCCATGACGTCCATCGGGCGGCGGGCGGCGGCGGCTTCGCCGCACTCGTTGGGTTAGTGATGTCGCTAGTTGTGCTCGCCCTGAGCGCCCTCGGAGGGGCCGTGGTGATTTTTGCCGCTGACCGGCGCTGGTTGCGGCCGGTCGCCTGGTGGAGATTACTCACCTGGGGTATCGGATTTTTGTGGTTAAGCGGGCCGCTGTTTTTGTCGTCGATGTGGCGCCATCCATCTGATTTTCTGGCCCCCGAAGAATCCGTTGAGTGGAAGGACCTTCGACCCTCCGCCGACATTTCAGCCGTTGCCTCGTGAGGTGAACACGCTGCAGTCACCGACGTGACAGGCTGGGAGAGTGAACCGCAAACTGCTCTTTCCGGCCATTGCCATCGCATCGTGGCCAGTGGCATTTGGAGTGCTGTTCTTGACTGCTTCGAAGCCGGCGGCTGGTGAGCGCTGGGCCAACGCACATCCTGGGCGAGGATCGTTTCTAGCTGCGACCGGATTTTTGTGGATGACTGGAGTGTTGTTGTTCGCCGTTTGGAAGTTGACCTTTATCGTCATTGTTCCCCGTCTGGCCGCAGCACGGGAGCAACGCATCAATGCGGCCCGACACACCGATTCCGCTAGCCAAACCGACGATGTCGCACCTCACTGAGTATTGCGCCGGGTTGGTTGACCAACTCGTTGAGTTACCTGACGGACTCGGGACAACCTACGCCGTTGTTGTTGAGCAAGGCGGTCAAGTGCTCGCCGAGCGGTACAACGGCGTGCTGCCGTTGTCGGAGAAAGCTGTCTCGGCCGATGTTCCTCTGTTGTCATGGTCTATGGCGAAAAGCATCACGCACCTGCTTGTTGGGATGGCTCATGACGACGGCTTACTCGATATCGAGGCTCCAGCGCCCGTTGCCGCGTGGCATCGCACGTCGACGGATCCGCGTTCTGCAATCACCCTCCGTCACCTCCTCCAGATGACCTCGGGGTTGCACTGGAACGAGGCGTACACGGTCGATGCCCCCAGCAACGTGGTGGAAATGTTGTTCGGCACAGGTCAGCACGACGTGGCGGCCTACGCGGCTTCGATGGAGTTGATTGCTGAACCTGGAACGACGTGGCTGTACTCCAGCGGTTCGACCAACATCGTTTGCCGAGTGTTGGCTGATGCCTTGGCACACACCAACCTCACCACAGTGCAATACCTCAACGACCGGCTTCTTGTCCCGCTCGGTGTTCAACCAGTGTCACGCGCGCAAGTGAAGGTTGATGCGGCCGGAACGCTTATCGGGTCATCGTTTGTGTACTTACGAGGTCTGGAATGGGCCCGCATAGGAAGGGCGATGCTCAACAACGGAGTTGTCAATGGCAAGCAGGTCATTGCTCCTCGCTGGGTGAGCGAGGCGCGGACTCCTATCGGCGTCCCAACAGCCGAGCAATACGGATACGCCAACCACTGGTGGCTGTGGCCGAAAGGGTCGGCCACACCCGACGCGTTTGCTGCCTTCGGATATGAGGGCCAGCATCTCATCATGGTTCCCAGCAAAGACCTCGTTGTCGTACGTCTTGGG
>JANMEI010000008.1:0-2071 GCA_031376865.1 Acidimicrobiia bacterium
GGCAACACGCGCGCCGGCCGTAACTGCCTTGCCTGGCTTTTGTTCAACGTCGAATTCGATCCATTCACCGCGGTACGGGTGGATGGTGCCGGTGACCAATGTCTTGGCGTCACGGCCCGGAGCGAAGATAACGCCCGGCGAACGAACCAGCTGCGACACCACAACACGCTCGGTGCCGTTGATGATGAACGTGCCCTTGTCGGTCATCATGGGGAAGTCGCCCATGAAGACGGTCTGCTCTTTGATTTCGCCAGTGGTGGCGTTCATGAAGCGAGCCCGTACGAAGATCGGGGCCGAGAAGGTCATGTCGCGTTCGCGGCATTCCTCGACGGAGAACTTCGGTCCGGGGCGCAGATCAGGATCTGCCGCATCGAATTCGAGTTCCAAGCGCAGTGTGCCCGAGAAGTCTTCGATCGGCGAGATATCGCCGAAAGTTTCTCCGAGACCGTGGTCTAAGAACCACTCGAAGGAAGACTTCTGGACGCTAATAAGCTCCGGAAGTGGCAAAACCTCTTCGAGGTTTGCAAACGAATAGCGATCGCGAGTGGGGCGGCTGGTCACCAGATCTCACTTTCTGCATGTGCAGGTTCTGCACACCGATGGGCGGGCAGGAATGAGCGCGCCTGAACAAGCTTGAATTCAGGCTGAACCAACCTGGAAAACGAAGTTCGTGGGGACAGGACGCGCACGGTAGGACAAACCTAGCATGGGAAAGAACGCCTCAGCGCAGAATGCGTGAGCGTGAACAGGAACCATCCAACGCCACGTTGGGGAGGATCTGTCATTCCAACCCCACTTACTGACGAAGCAGCTCAAATATGTTGGCCGCAACGTACCTGACAACGCCCCCAAGGTCAAGAACTGAACCAAAAACACGCAATAAAAAGGGGCGCCCCTCAGGGCGCCCCTTTCCAGAACTTCAGCACCGGGCTAATGCCCGGCACAACTCACTTCAGTTCGACCTTTGCGCCAGCGTCTTCAAGCTGCTTCTTGGCCTTCTCGGCGTCGTCCTTGCCGGCCTTTTCCACGATCTTGGAAGGTGCGCCGTCAACGAGGTCCTTAGCTTCCTTCAGGCCCAACTTGGTGAGCTCACGGACAACCTTGATCACGTTGATCTTGTTGGCGCCAGCCTCTTGCAAGACGACGTCAAATTCGTCCTGCTCTGCTTCGGCAGGAGCTGCAGAAGCAGCTGGTCCAGCCATCATGACGGCGGCTGCAGGTGCAGCGGCCTTTACGTCGAAGCGTTCTTCGAACGCCTTCTTCAGCTCAACGAGCTCCAACACGGTCATGCCGGCGATGGAGTCGAGAATCTCAGCAACAGATGCCATTTCGATTTTCCTTTAAGTCTTTGTTTGGTGTGTAACGAAGTTGATGTAACGAAGTTGATGTAACGAATGAAACTTGGGTGCAGCGATCAAGCTGCCGCGGATTGCTTTTCTTCGAGCGCAGCAATCGCGTAAGCGATGTCGCGCACCGGCGCCTCGAGCAAGCTGGCGAATGTTGCCAACGGTGCTTCGAACAGACCGGCCAGTTCGGCAAGAACTTGTTGCTTCGGTGGCATATCGGCGAGCGCTGCGGTTTGTGCCGCATCGAGTACCTGGGTGCCAAGCACACCGCCCTTGATTTTCAGGTGCGGTTCGCCCTTGGCGAAGTCACGAAGTGCCTTTGCGGCTTCGACGGCGTCGCCCTTAATAAAGGCAACGGCGGTTGGGCCGTGGAGCAGCGGTTCGAGTCCGACAATGCCCGCTTGCTCTGCAGCAATGCGGACAAGGGTGTTTTTGTAGACCTTGTACGTTGCGCCAGTTGGACCTAGGTCACGGCGGAGTTTGCCGATCGATGGGACCGACATGCCGCGGTATTCAGTCAGGAGCACTGCGTCGGAATCGGCAAGTGCTGCCTTAATTTCTTCGACAATGCCCACTTTGTCAGCGTTTGGGTTGTCCATGTGTTTCCTCCTCTCGGGAATAACAAAGGGTGCCTACTGCCTGGTCAGAAAAACTGACAAGACATGGAGACACCCCGATTCCCGAGCGGACCCACCGTGTGAACCGGCTGACCCAATCATTCTTCG
>JANMEI010000014.1:0-6043 GCA_031376865.1 Acidimicrobiia bacterium
GGTTATGGAAGGGCGGCGCATCTTTGCTGAACTGTCCGTCGACGAAAACCTGCAGGCGGGGAGCTACACCCGTAAAGACAAGTCCGAAATCAAGGCCAGCTACGAGCGAGTCATGGATTTGTTTCCTCGGCTGAAAGAGCGGCATAAGCAGGTTGCTGGGTATATGTCTGGCGGTGAGCAACAGATGTTGGCGATCGGTCGAGCGCTGATGTCAAGCCCGAAGCTGCTGTTGATGGATGAGCCGTCGCTCGGCCTCGCACCGCTGATTGTCGAGCAGATTTTTGAAATCGTGAAGACGATCAATGCCCAAGGGACAAGCGTGCTGTTGGTCGAACAAAATGCGGCAAAGGCTTTAGCTGTCGCGGACTACGCCTACGTGATGGAAACCGGCCGAGTGGCCAAGGAAGGAACTGGAGCTGCGCTTGCCAACGACGATGACATCAAGGCGTTGTATCTCGGCGGCGAATCCCAACACTCCAGTTTTCGCGACCTCAAGTCATATCGACGAAAGCGTGAATCAGCATGACCATTAAGGGAGTGACGGCGGGTCTCGATGAGCGAATGGGGCTGAATATGCCTTTACTCGAAGTGCGCGATATTACGATGCGTTTCGGCGGTGTTACCGCCATCTCCGGCGTGTCGTTCGATGTCCGTCGCAATGAGCTGTTTGCCATCATCGGCCCCAACGGTGCTGGCAAAACATCGATCTTCAACTGCCTCAATTCGGTGTACCACCCGCAAGAAGGCACCATCAAGATGGAAGGTCACGACATTATCGGCAAGAAGCCGCCCTATGCCGTCAGCCTGGGGATTGCTCGGACATTCCAAAACATAGGGCTGTTCAAGAATCTCGATGTGGTCGCCAACCTGATGCTGGGACGTCATCACCTCATGAAGGGTGGATTCCTCGCCGGCATGGCTTTCACGGGGACTGCTCGAAAGCAAGAAATCTTGCATCGTACGCGGGTTGAAGAGGTGATGCGCCTTCTCGATCTTCACCTCTACCGAGGTCAACCAGTTGGTATGTTGGCTTACGGTGTACAGAAGCGGATGGAACTTGCCCGGGCGCTGTGTATGGACCCGAAGTTGCTGTTGTTGGACGAGCCGGTCGCCGGGATGAATGCAACGGAAACCGAAGATCTCGCGCGGTACATCCTGGAGATCAAGAACGAGTTGGGTATCTCAATGGTTTTGGTAGAGCACGACATGCACATGGTGATGGATGTTGCCGAACGCATCATGGTGTTGGATTTTGGGCAAAAAATTGCTGAGGGTACCCCTGCTGAAATAAAGAGCAATCCTCGTGTTATTGAGGCGTATCTCGGGCAACCAGCATGAGTACAGCACCCGCTATTGCGTTGCAACGAGCTACCGCCCAGCCACAAGACGTTGCGGTCCGCCTCCACGACCTTGGGGTCTGGCGTCCGATTACCTGGTCTGTGTTAATGGCCGAAGCCGCCGAGATCGGAAGTGGATTTCGATCGATCGGTGTTCAGTCGGGCGATGTGGTCGGGATCGTCATGACAAATCATCCGACATGGGTGGCGGCGTATCTGGGTATTCAAGGAATTGGCGCGGTGGTGGCACCGATCGACCCCGACCTTTCGTCTGTTCAGGTGGCAACGATTCTGGAAAGTTGCGGGGCGAAAACCGTTCTTTGCGGCGATCAAGAGATGTTCGACAAGGTTGACGAAGAGCAGCAACGGGGGCGGTGCGGGGCTATTCAAAAACTCATCATCGCCAATACACGTGGTGTTCGGTATTTTGACAACGATGACCGTGCCGACCGTGACCGGATCCTGACGGTCGCGCAACTCCGTGCCCGCGGCGCCATCGACGGATGGAAGGCCGAGGTGCCGAAGGTGTCGCCCAGCGATATGCAGTTGTCGTCGGTTCTGTTCGAACCACCCATCAACAGGTGCTGGATCAGGGTCAGCGTGTTGCGGAACAGCTAGGGCTCACCACCAAGGACCGGGTCCTCGCCCAAACATCGTTCTCGGATCCGGTCGAACGATCACTGTCTCTCGTTGGTCTGTTGCAAAGCGGAGTAACGGTGGTGATCGGCGAGGGTGGGCCACTCGCACAAGCCGAGTTGCAGGCCGTTCAACCCACCGTCTTGCTGGCTGCGCCTGGCTTTCTTGAATCAACCGCTGCAATGCTCAATCGACGCATCGGATCGGCAAAAGGCTTACGCAAGTTTGCACTCGGTCGAGGATGGCGTCCGCGAGCGCCGATTCAATCGATGGCTCGCCCTGCGATGATATCGCCCCTCGTCATTTTGCTGTTGCTCGGCGTCGCTGCCTCGTTGGTGTGGTTTGGTTTGACCGCATCGATGGAGGATCCAATCCGGTTACTTGGAGTTCTCGCGATTGCAGTGTTGACGTTCGTTGCTTCGATCCTGCAGGGGTCTGCCGTGGTGGCGCCGATCCGGCGCCAGCTTGGCCTAAATCGAGTCCGTGCAGTGGTGTCGGCAAGCCAAGACGACGCCGCAAACATGCTTGGTGCGTTACGCATTCCGCTACTTCACCCCGAGTCACTAGAAGGAGGGGCCAAATGAGCAATTTCCTCAACTATTTCGTCAATGGAGTAGCCCGAGGCGCAATCTATGCACTCATAGCATTGGGATTTGTCATCGTGTACCGAGCTACACATGTACTGAACTTCGCCCAGGGTGCGATCATGGGCTTGGGTGGATACCTGGTGTACCTCTTTTCCGGTCCTTCAAAGGATCAAACGTTTGCGTCGAGTTGGCATATTGCGACACTTCCGTATTGGGTGGCGGTTCCCATCGCGATGTTGATTTCTGGTGGAGTCGGCATGTTGATCGAACGTTTCATCGTGCGTCGCTTCCGCGGTCGCCCGGTGTTCGCCGCCATCATGGCCACGCTGGGTGTTGGCATCATTTTGGAAGTAGGTGCGCAGACCGTTTGGGGATCTGGATCGCTGCCGCTTCGTAACCCCTTTGATGGGAAAGCAGTGCAGCTTGGACTCGCCGGATTGTCGATCCGCAGGGTCGACTTGTTCACGTTGCTGGTGGCGCTTGCCGTTGCCGGTGGGTTCATCACATTTTTCAAGAAGACAAAAATGGGTACCGCTATGCGGGCCACCGCCGCTGATCAAGAAGCGGCGATGGCTCAGGGAATCAGCGCGAACCTCATTTTTGCAATGTCCTGGGGCATCGCCGCCGCGATAGCGGCGTTGGCCGGCATCCTGCTTGCATCGGGTCCGGATCGATCGGTCGAACCAGCGATCTCGTTGTTTGCACTGGTTGGTTTTCCGGCGATCGTACTCGGAGGGATCGATTCGGTCGAAGGCGCCCTCGCTGGCGGCATGCTGATCGGAATCGTCGAACAAGTGGCTGCGGGTTATGAACCTAGGTATGCATCGTTCTTGGGTAACGGCTTTTTCAGTCTCACCCCCTACCTGTTGATGTTGATCATTTTGCTGGTTCGTCCGAGTGGGTTCTTCGGAACCGAAGAGGTGAGACGGGTATGAGCGGAGCGCTGCTCGGTTTGTTGTTGCTGGCGCTGACTTCCGCTGGCCTCATTTGGTGGTCGGTACGCGATCGATCTGCCTACGTCACCAACTATGCAAGTGATCTTCGTCAGTTCCGTCCCAACGGCCGTAAATGGATGGCCTTGGTGGGGTTACTCACCATGATTTCCATTCCGGTTGGGTCATCGTGGATCGGCTACAAGGGCTTTCATCTGCCCAACGGGTTCCTACCTGGCACACCATTTAACGATCGCTGGCTGCTCGTTGCCTGCATCGCAGGCGTCTACGCGATAGCGGCGATGGGTCTCAACATGTTGATCGGCAACGCCGGCCAGATTTCGTTGGGACATGCCGCTTTTGTTTCTGTTGGTGCCTTCGCTCTGGGGTTCTTCGGGCGCAGCATCGCGACTAACTCGGAGCGAGGCTTGTTGCACGCTGGAAACGGATTCCATGGCCTCTTGGTTCTCGCCTTCTCAGCCATCTTGGGTGGTCTGGTTGCCGCCGCCATCGGCCCGTTTGCGCTTCGACTGCGGGGCAACTACCTCGCGATCGTGTCGTTTGCCTTGGTGTTTGTGGCCCAGCATTTAGTGAAGAACTGGAACGGCATGACCGGCGGCGAGGGAAACCCTCGCACACTGCCTGCCCTTGATTTCACGTTGTTGCCAGGTAAAACGGTGACCCTTCGAGATTCATCGGGCTCAACCAACTTTTTTGACACCTTTTTTTCGTCGAACAGCTCCGGCAACGCCACGGACAAGCCGGGTTATTTCTGGACAATCTGGATTGTGGTTGCGGTGATGGCATTGTTTGCCCGCAACCTCCTGCGATCTCGTCACGGTCGAGCGATGATGGCTGTGCGCGATCGCGATCTGTCAGCAGAAGTCATTGGTGTGCGCCAGATGTATACCAAGACGTGGGCGTTCGCCATCTCGGGCGCTTACGGAGCAGTAGCTGGTTGCCTGTACGGGTCGTTGTTTGATCATGTCAACGAGTCGACGTTCAACTTGGCGTTCTCCATTGCATTCGTAACCATGATTGTGATCGGTGGCGTTGGGACCGTGCCTGGTTCGATTGTGGGCGCCCTGTTCTACGTGTTCACGCAAGAGTTCCTGCTCTACTTCCAAGACGGTCTTCAGCAAAACCTTCCGTTTATCCAGTCCGATCCAGCCAAAAGCGGGCTAACCATCGACCGCTTTACCTTGCTGTTGTTTGGATTTTTGCTGATTGTCTTCTTGATCCGCTACCCCGAAGGTTTGATGGGGATGTGGCGCAAAATCAAGCGGTATGCCATGACCTGGCCGCTGCCGTGACCTCGCTGTTGTGGCGAAGTCACGCTGCTCAACCGCTGGAATGACCAGCGGAAATGCACTCCGGCACACTTTTTCAAGGCCGGGGCGCTACATTGTGTTGTGACGGACGTCGCAATGCACGTCGAATGCACGTCGGAGTGCACGTCGGAGTGCAAATCGGAAATGTCTCATTTGTCGAACGAACGAACACCAAGAATCAACCCCAGGGGGCACCTATGAAAGTATCCATCCGACACGCTGGCGTCATCAGTTTCGCCGTTATCGCTGTTGCAGGCATGGTCGCAACCAGCCCAGCACAGGCAGCTAAAGCCAAGGCCAACGACAAGTGCACAAAAGTTGGTGCGGTAAAAGATGGGTTGGTATGTACGCAAGTCAAGAACAAGCGCACCTACCAAAAGCCAGCCGCTGCTCCTACCACGGTGAAGGCCGCTCCTGGAGCCACCACTCCTGCGTCTGCCGCCGGCCTTGCGCCAGCACGTGGCTTCGACGGCAAAACGATCAAGGTTGGGTATCTCGGCAACGTGTCGACGAGCCCGCAGTTCCCCAGTTCGGCACTGTTTGCTGACGGTGGCAAAGCGTTGACCGCAGGATTTACTGCGTACATGTCTCGAATCAATGATGCGGGCGGTATCGCTGGCAAGTACAAGGTCGACGTCAACTTTAAAGAGATGTTCTACGACGCTGCTGAAGCTGCCAAGAAGTACACCGAGATCAAGGATGATTCCGTCTTGATCGGACAGATCTACGGCACCCCGGCAACGCAAGCTCTTCGGGACTCGCTGAAGCGTGACAACCTCATCGCTTCACCAATTTCGCTGGACGCGGAATGGGTCACCGGCGACAACTTCCTTCCAATCGGTACCACCTATCAGGCCCACGCAATCAATGGCGTCGAGTGGTACCTCAAAGAGGGTGGCGGCGCTGGCAAGACCATTTGCTCGCTGACCATTGCACCCAACCCGTACGGCGCTGCCTACGAAGAGGGATACGACTTTGTTGCCAAAAAAGTCACGTTCAAGAACGGTGGCAAGTTCCGCTGGTCATCTGCCGATGCGGTTGCCCAGCAGTTGAAAGAAGCAAAGTGTGACGCAGTAGCAAACGCCATTTCCGGCGAGCTGCACATGCCAGCATTGTTGACGGCTGGCGACAAGATCGGATACAACCCGATCTACATCTCGTCGTCCCCAAGCTTTGCCAGCCGTCGTGTGACATCGGCCAACTCAAAGTTGTTCGGCGAT
>JANMEI010000024.1:0-2492 GCA_031376865.1 Acidimicrobiia bacterium
ACCGGCACTACTGGCGAGCGTTTGCGATTCTGAACGGTAGTGATCAACAATCACCGCGTTCACTTCGGCAGGGGTCATCACCGGCACAATTCGTTGTGCAATACGCGACATATTTCGGTAGCTTCCCTGCAATAAGAAAGCCGGCTCGCCCCGCATTGCGTCAGTCATCTGCGCGCTTTGAATGTACGCAGCGTTGACCTTCAGCAAGACGTCACGTACCTGCAAGAGGTGGCGCAGTGTTTTGACCATCGGACCAATCTCCGAGGTGCTCCAGGTCCGGCGCAGTTGATCGGTTTGCACCGGCGCACCGGTTTGAGCAGGGACCAACAAGGCTTCGATGTCGTGACGTCCTTCCGCCAACAACGGTCGCAGTGTCTCGTTGGAACCGCAGGCGTTTTCCACGTAGCTCTGCGCAAACGCAGCACCCATGGCCTGAGTCCCAACCAGGTCGCCAAGGTTGTGCACGTCGGCACGGTTCGCCAACATGTCGGGCAACCGAAAGGACGCTCCGGCCGACGTGTAGGGGTTACCCGCCATCGCCATCACAAACCGTTTACCGCGCAAGTCATAGGTTTCCGCTTCGCCGTCTACGACACCTTCGATTCGACGGGTTGCGTCGCATAACGAAATGAACCGCTGTAACAACTCCGGATGCAGATGTTGGATGTCGTCAATCAGACACATGGTGTTGGTACCCATCGCAAACGCCCGATTCAGCTTCACCAACTCGGCGGCACTGGAAGCGTCAGGGGCACTTGCTGGGTCTAAGGACGTTACCGATGACCCAATTGCCGGGCCATTGATTTTCACCATTGCGAAGCCAAACAGATTCGCCACATACTCAAGCAGCGTGGTCTTGCCATAACCAGGAGGCGAGATCAGCAGCAACAAACCTTGGGCTGGACCACTCAGGCCCAATTGTTTCGCTACGGCATCGCCAACAAGTGGAAGCAGAACTTCGTCAACCAAGCGATTGCGGACAAACCCGGTGATCACCCGGGGCCGCAGTTGGTCCACCATCAGGTTCTGTCGAAACTCGGCCAGTACGGTTTGTCGTGCCCTGTCAAACTCCACAAACGCAGCAACCCCCGTTCGGCGGTGCGCACGCCACTCTGTCAGCCGACGAGCAACTGGCACCATCGAGCGTCCTTCGACAATTCCTGGACCGCTGGACCGCAGACCGTCGACGGTGACGATCGAAGCGAGTTGAGAAGCGCGAGTATTTGGGACTTTTATCAGCGCGCATACTTCTGCGCCTAGCTCGTTGAGGTCCAATTCTTCCAGTCCGCCATCAAGGCCAACCAGGTGGTCACACACCAACGGATACAGCTCATTGACCGTCACGGCGCCAAGGTCGATGCCCCGTTGCGATGCCCAGTGCGTCACGGTCTTCGCTGCAGCTGCTGCCGTGCTGCTGACCGCAACCCCGTTGGGATCTGCCAGCAACGCCATCACATCGAGCTTTTCGTGGTGAGCCGCACCCATGATGCCAAACGCTGCCAAGGAATCACCCAGCTGCTGTTCCCAACGGCTGACTGCTGCAGTCAACGTGCGGTCGCTACTTGAGCCAAGCGCTGTCATTGACCGAACCTGTCGATCAAGCTCCGCCCGTTGTTCAACGTCTAGGGAACCTTGAAACAAAACAGCCGCAGCGCGCAACGAACCTGAAGCCTGCATCGAGGCGCCTGCGGTCAAACTCGGGGCAAGCGCAATCAGGAAACGCGCCGCGTCTTCATCGTGGATGCCAGGCTCGGCACCAAGGTCTGTGCGCGACCCCGCATAGCTACGCAGCTGCACAACCAGGTCAGCAAGTTGCGTCTTTGGTGACACGGCAACACCGTCGTCGAACGCACTCAGACCAAGAACCAATGCTCGACACAACGAGGCCGTTTCTGATCCGTAAGACTGATCAATCCATTCGCTATGCGCGTGAATCATGTCGGCCATTGGTGATGGAGGTAGTTTGAGCAACAGATCAGTACCGGTGACCTTGGCCCGCACCGCTCGTTTGCCACTTGGGTCAACGGTGGTTGTCAATCGCAGGTCGAACCGCTCGTTGTTGACACCAACGCGATGCCTTCCCAACAGTACGGTTCCATCAGCGAACAACTCGGATCGGTCAGTCACCGATCGACGAGCCGCATCACGAGCTGCTGCCAACGAAACGTCTAACTCACCAGCTCTGCCGTCTTCACCATCGGTGCGAAGCTCCGCTATTGCCGAACGGATACGCGCAGCGAGAGGGTCCGTAGCAAACAGTGTGTCAACTGCGGCTCGATCGGCTTGAGCGTTGGCCCGCTCACCCAAGGTTGCGATGGTTCGAGTTGCACTTTGCACCAACCGATCAATTCGCGCTGCACGTACCCGGACCAACTCGTCTCGTCGTTTAGCAAACGCCTCAACGATTTCACGGCGCTTGGATTCAAGCGCTACCGAAAAGCGCTCAACGTCGCCGTATGAAAGCTCGGCGTTCTCCACTTCGGCGAGTAGTT
>JANMEI010000053.1:0-10246 GCA_031376865.1 Acidimicrobiia bacterium
TTGAAAATTGGTTCGATCATTGAGCCCGCCAGCAAACAAGCGCGAGCGATGCAAAACAAGGCGTTCGGGTTCCGTGGCACCGATGACATCGTCTTGCTGCCAAAGGGATATCAGCTACTCACCGAAACATTGATGGAAGCATTCCTTTCGCCTGAGATATAACGACTCGGGAAAAACTTCATCCTCGCGGTTGAAGAAACCGAGCGGCGCCACTGCCACGCTGGACTTCTATGACAACAAGCGAATCAACCGGGATCACCAGTCGAGGACGACTACTGCCTCTGGCTTCAACATCTCAAACGATCGATGCGACCTTACTGAACACCCCGTTTCATGCGGGCCACATCTACATAGGGTTGACTTTCATCACCGCAGGCATCTTCTTCCGGTCGACGCATCGCCCGTAGGGATCCTCGGCCTTGCTTCTTTGGTTAGCTTTAGGCCATGAACACTTTCGATGCAGACCGAGATCTTGTCCTTGACCGTGAAGTTCCGGTACCCGTCTCCCATTTGTGGACAGGCTGGACAGATCCCACCACATTGATGAAGTGGTTTTGCCCGCTGCCGTTTCTGACAATCGAGTGCGACATCGACCTTCGTCCCGGCGGTGCGTTTCGAACAGTGATGCAATCGCCTGAGGGCGAAACGTTCGACAACCTCGGCTGCTTTCTCGAAGTAGTTCCCGAAAGTCGTCTGGTGTGGACATCCGCACTCGGACCAGATTTTCGACCGTTGGACCTGAAGCCCGTCACTGCTGATGGGCCACCTTCGTTTCACTTCACCTGCGAACTTACCTTTACGGCCACCCCGACCGGCAGCCGCTACCACGCACGAGGTCTACACACCAGCGTCGAAGACCGCGCCGCCCACGAAGCAATGGGGTTCACCGATGGCTGGGGCGCAGCACTTAATCAATTGGTCGCGCTCTGGAAGCCTTAACAATTTTGGTCGACTTCAACATCGCCAATACCGGTAGCAACCTGATGGTTACTCAAGCATTTTCCCAATCCTGACTGACCAATCCAACGCTTCACCTTCGCTTCGGTTTGGCTCCGGAACAGTGCTTTTCCACTGGAACGATCTCGCAGCAACTCGACCAAATGTCGGCGGCCACGAAAACGTAGCCAACCTTCTTGTGAGATGAGGTTTTCTATCCGCTTCACGGTGACCAGCTTGCGGGTGAGGGCTGCATCGAGCACGGTTTCGAGTTGGTGGCGACTTCCACCGCACGCCGCAATGGAGACAATCGTCAACACGGGTGTTGCCACACGGCCCACTCCCCTCGGCTGCGACGGAATGGGGCCACTACAGCGTCTGACAACTACCACCCGAGATCGACCAGACATATTCACGGCGAGGACTACCTGCTCGTGTTCCAGTTCCACCAATACCGGCAAGCCGTGAATATGGGCAGCAAACCAACCGATTACAATGCTTTTTCGGTACCGCCAAGGTCGCTGCAATTACTCGCTGTTCGATACTCGAAATCAGGCCGGATGTACTCAATCGATAAACGCCACGCGATGTTCGGTACCACTCCGCTGATTTGACGCGCCGATAGGCAAGGTTGTTGCTAACACCGATTCGATTGAGATCCTTTGCACTGATACATGCCGCTTGTTGCGCAGCCATCTGAGTGAGGAGCCGGGATCGCGTACGGGGGTCCGGAATTAGCCGAGTTGGTTGGGAGGATCGTCGGTTCAAGCCGAGTCCTTTCGATAGCGCCATTGACTGGCCTTGGATCAAAGAGGACGGCACGTGCCGACGGGCTTCAAACTTTACTCGCAAGTCTGCGCTTCCTGATTCTGCGGAACCGGTACCCGCGCCTTGCGCGGGTACCGGTTCTGCAAACCGACGAAGTGGGCAACCAGGTAACGTCCTTTCCATGGTTGATCCCAATTTTCTGCGGTTCGATACGTTAAGCCTGCACGCTGGCCAACGAGCCGATCCAACAACCGGCGCTCGAGCGGTTCCGATCTACTTCACTACCTCGTACTGCTTTCCTGACACCGACGAAGCGGCAGCGCTGTTCAACCTTGAGGCACCAGGTCACATTTACAGTCGTATCTCGAATCCCACTGTGGCCGTCCTGGAAGAACGGATTGCCGCGCTTGAGGGTGGCGTGGGAGCGGTCTGCACGGCCAGTGGAACTTCCGCATTACATCTTGCGGTGGCGTCGCTACTCAGCGCCGGCGATCACATCGTGGCGTCGAAAAACCTGTACGGCGGCACGTTCAACATGATGAACCTCACGCTCCCCCGCTTCGGAATCACCACCACGTTCGTTGATCCCAGGGACCCCAGCGCGTTTGCCGCAGCCATCCAACCCAACACCAAGTTGTGTTACGGCGAAACGCTCGGCAACCCCGGTATCGAAGTAATGGACATTCAAGCCGTTGCCGATGTTGCACACGCACACGGATTGCCACTCATGATCGACTCGACGTTTTCCACGCCGTATCTCATTCGCCCCATCGAGCACGGCGCCGACATCGTCATGCATTCGGTCACCAAATTCATGGGTGGCCATGGCACCGCGTTAGGCGGCGTCATTGTTGACGGTGGCAGGTTCGATTGGAGCGCCAGCGACAAGTTCCCGACCATGACCGAACCGTACGCGGGCTATCACGGAATCGTCTTCGCTGAAGAGTTCGGCCCGTCGGCCTTAGGTATGCGGGCTCGAGCCGAGGGGTTACGAGACTTTGGTGCGTGCCTCAGCCCGCACAACGCGTTTGCACTTCTGCAGGGTATCGAGACACTACCGCTACGAATGGCCCGCCATGTGTCCAATACAGAACGTGTACTGACGATGTTACAAGCAGACGATGCGGTAACGTGGGTCAAGCATCCGCACATTCCTACACATCCCGATCACGATCTCGCCAAACGTTTGTACCCAAAAGGGTGCGGGTCGATTCTCAGTTTCGGAGTAAAGGGTGGCCGCGCCGCAGGACGCAAGTTCATCGAGGCAGTCCAGTTGGCATCGCACCTTGCCAACGTCGGCGATGCAAAGACCCTCGTGATTCATCCTGGTTCGACTACGCACGGTCAGCTGAGTGCCGATCAAATGGCCACCTCTGGGATCTCCGAAGATCTCATTCGGCTATCGGTTGGCCTTGAGGACGCCGATGACATCATCGAAGATCTGGAACGAGCCTTGAAGGCGAGTCAGCGATGATTGTGACCGTCGACGGAGTCAACGCACACGCATCGACCGGTGGCGTTGCCCCCATGGATCATTTGCCAGCAGTGCTGCTCATCCATGGTGCGGGCATGGACTCGACGGTGTGGCAGTTGCAAACTCGCTACCTGGCCCATCGCGGATTTCGAGCGGTTGCTGTTGATCTACCGGGCCACGGGAAAAGTGACGGAGCACCATTGACGTCAATCGAAGCGATGGCGGATTGGGTGTCACGATTCATGGCCGCAGGTTCGCTTGGATCGACACATGTCGTGGGGCACTCGATGGGGACCTTTATTGCCCTCGAACTGGCTAGCCGCTATCCGTCGATGGTCGCGTCGATCACGTTGTGCGGGACAGCAACGGCAATGCCCGTTCATCCGGACTTGTTGGACGCAGCCGCTCACGACGTCAAAGCAGCAGCGGCGCTCATGGCATCTTGGGGCCACGACAAGCCAGCGCATATCGGGGTCAATCCAACCCCCGGATTGTGGATGCTGGGAGGAGCCCGGGCGCTCGTGGAAAACAGTGCGCCCGGCGTATTGGCAGCAGACTTCGGAGCGTGCGTGTCGTATGCAAATGCGCTCAGTGCGGCGGCCTGCGTGACGTGTAACGCAACTGTTGTCATTGGCTTGGGCGACAAGATGACCCCACCGAGGAGCGCCCGTGCGCTTGCTGCTGCTGTGCCATCAGCGCATGTCATCGAGTTGCCGGGCACGGGTCATTCGATGATGATCGAAGACCCTCGAGCGGTGAAACAAGCAATCCTCGAAACAGCCCGCCGTTAGCGAGGAATCACACCGTAGGCGAGCTGATCAAGCAAATGGTCCAACATGTTCGCCGGCCACTTCGCACCCGGATGAGCGACATGCAATGAAGCGACACCATGAATGGCAGCCCACATACTGAGGCTGACCGAGCGCAATGCGCTTGACGACAGACGACCCTCACTTCGTGCCGCCTTCAAGTCTTCGATGACCGCTGCCATCCCCGAAATGGCAAACAGGTCGTTCATGCCCACGATCGTGTCCGAGTCACCCATGAACAACACCCGATAAGCAAGTGGATTCGTGATGGCAAAATCGACATACGCATGCGCTCGACCTCGCAACCGACGTCGCACATCGGGATGGCTTCCAACGGCTGCGGCGACACGCTCGGCCATTGCCGCCATCTCGGCCAAAGCTGCGTGACGAAGCAGGTCATCGCGGTTGGCGAAGTGCTCGTAGATCTGTGGAGTGGTCCGACCCACCAAGCCAGCGACTACTCGAACCGAGATGTCGTTCACACTGGCGGATCGCCGCATCAGCTCGGCGGTTGCCGTAATGATTTCGGCCCGAAGCAGGTGACCCTGCCCTTTCGGATGTCGCTGACTGGGCACTTCGACAGTCCACCCGAACAACCTGACTTTGTCAACCTAACAACGTCAGGTTATAGTATCAACATGCCAAGTCGATCAACCATGCGCTTTCAATGGCGCGTTCATAAGTTTCTCTGGTCACTCTCCAACGGAAGACTGGGGCGTCGCATCGTGGGGATGCCAGTACTGGAACTCGAAACCATCGGGCACAAAAGCGGAATGCCCCGCTCGATCTTGATCACCTACATCGACGACCCTGCCGGGCCGGTTGTGTTTGGCACAAACGCCGGTCTGGATCGAGATCCGGCATGGGTACGTAACCTTCGAGCAACGCCCAATGTACGTGTACGAATCAACGGGACGTGGACCCAGCGAACCGCTCACACCATCACCACTCCAGGAGAGCGCGACAGGCTGTGGACCGCGGCAGTTGGCGCCAACCCCGGGTACGCCCAGTATCTGAAGACCCTCACTCGAGAAGTTCCGATTATTCAACTCACCTCGCTGTCCGCTGAAACGCCCACACATCTGGAGAAGCCATGAACAGCCCGAACCTGCTGAAGATCGCCTACGCAGCCAACCTCTTCATTCTCATCCCCGTTTGTTTCAACATGTTCTCCGCTACTCGCATGCTGCAAGTGTTTGACGGCAAAGTACCCAATAGCGACGGCATACGCCTACTGGTTGCCAGCTTGTGGAGCGCCATTCTGGTTGGGTCAGCAGTCGGCTTGGTGTGGCCCGAAGCAATGAGCCTTATCTTGCCGATCCAAATCTTCTATAAGTCCACCTGGCTCATCACCTTTGTGATTCCGAAACTGAGCAACGGACAACGCGCCGACATTCCGATGGGAATCTCGATTGTATTTGCACTTATCGTGATCAGCTATCCGGTCATCTACTGGCTGGCCCGATAGCGCCTCGGCTAAACGGGCTCGATCACCATTCGCGTCGCATCAATCCGAACCGCAACCCGGTCGCCTGATAGCCCGGTTGACTCAGACCCTGACGTGTGGACCGCAACCGGCGTCTCCATACCATCGAGCTGCACCGACACCACCGTGGTGGCACCTTGGAACGAGTTCAACACGATCGTTCCGGGCAGCACGGGCAGATGCCGATGTTCTGCTGTTCCAGCGTCAGCCGTTCCGGCGTCGAGGTGCATGTCTTCCGGGCGGATGAGCAACCGCACCGCCGCTCCGTTGGCCACCCCAGCAGCCCCTGGGTTGGCAGCAATCGGAATCGTGACGCCAGAAACGACTGCGGTATGGGTATCGGACACCGTCGCTGGCAGCTCGTTCATCGATCCAACAAAACGGGCAACAAAGGCGCTGGACGGCTGGCGGTACACATCTCGCGGCGAACCCAATTGTTCCAACCGACCATTCGACATGACTCCGACGCGATCCGAAATGGCAAGCGCTTCTTCTTGATCGTGCGTGACAAAGAGTGTGGTGATGCCCAGGCTGAGTTGCAGCCGCCGGATCTCGTCTCGCAACGATCCGCGAACCTTGGCGTCAAGCGCAGACAACGGTTCGTCAAGCAACAGCACTTCTGGTCGAACGGCAAGTGCCCGAGCTAAGGCCACTCGCTGCTGCTGACCACCAGAGAGTTGATGCGGGAATCGGTCAGCCAACGGGCCAAGCTGCACCAACTCCAAAACCTCGTTGGCTCGACGCTTACGTTCAGCACTCTCGACTTTGCGCGTCCGCATCCCGAACTCGACGTTGTCATGCACGGTGAGGTTGGGAAACAGGCTGTAACTCTGAAACACCATTCCCATGTTTCGTTTGTGTGCAGGAAGATGTGTGATGTCACGGTCGTTCACGGAGACCGCACCCAGATCGGGCTTCTCAAAACCAGCAGCCACACGCAACGCCGTCGTCTTGCCGCAGCCGCTGGGCCCCAACAGGCTGACAAACTCACCCGGCGCTAACTGCAGATCGAGACTCTCTAGCGCAATCGTTGATCCAAATGTTTTCCGGACACCAGCGAAGACGAGCGCGGTCATGAAATCTCCAAGCGAGGGGTTCGTGTGCGGCGGCGCGGTCTGGTGAGCACGCCAAGCAACGCAAATAGCAATGTGGTGAGCAACATCGACGACAACGCAAGGCCCATGCCCCCTTGCGGTTCGCGATCTTGATACTGCTCCATGAAGGCGGGGAGCGTTTGTTTGAGGAGCACCCTGGCCATGGTGTATTCACCGAGAACAACTGCCGCTGTGAGAAAGGATGCAGAGATGATTGAGGTGCGTACATTCGGGATGATCACACGTCGGAGGGTGGTTCCCCACCCGGCACCCAAACTGCGCGAGGCGTCGACCAACGTCTTCACGTCGAGTGCCTTGATTCCGGCATCAAGAGACCGGTAGGTAAACGGCAACGCCAACACGGCATAGAACGGAATCAGCGAGTAGTTGGAGTTCAGAAACCATCGTGCGTGCGGTTTCAGCGGCAGTATCCCAGCAACCAGTGCAATAGATGGAATGACGTAGGGCAACAACGTGAGGAACTCAACAAATGCACGGGCCTTTGGCAGCCGTAAGTGCACCCACAATGTGGTTGGCAACAACAAACTCAGCGTCAATGCGACGGTTCCCAGAGCCAACCGCACACTCAACCCCAATGATCGACGAAACTCGGCCTCGCCAAAAGCGTCGAGGGAACTAGAAGCTGACCAGTTTTCTAACAACGTGCTGCGGCCAAGCCGAATCATCGGCACGTTCTGAAACGAAAAGCGCGCCATCGCCAATAAGGGCAGCACGAAGAACAGGGCACACAGCAGGGTGAGCGATGCCGGTCCGACCCGACCCAACCGGCCCAACCGTGGCAACGGCTGGCCAGTCATTGCTGCCATCGTTCTGCGCGCTTACGAAGCATCCAGTAACAACCCATCGAAACGGTCATGATCAAAATCATCCATGCAGCTAGTGAGAATCCAAGCTGATCTTCGTTGGCACTGATGTCACCACGCAAATAGAAGCCGATCCGCAATGGAACGATCAACGACTTCTGGCTGATCGCAGCAGCGGTGGCATACGCGCTAAACGAATTGGCGAACAACAACAGGAATCCACCCAGCAGGCTCGGAAGCAACACGGGAATCCCGATTCGCCGCCAGTAGGTCCAACTGGTTCCGCCCAAGTTTGCGCACGCTTCGCGCCACGACACACGTAACCCATCGATCGCCGGCAACGTGACGAGCACCATCAACGGTATGTTGAAGTACGAATACACCGTCGTCAGGCCCCACGTCGAGTCAAGCGTGAACGAACCGCCGTACAGCTCGAAACCTGCAGCGCTCATGATCTTTGTCAGCAGTCCCTGGCGGCCAAGAAGCGCTACAAACGCAAACGCTAGGGGGATACCACCAAGGTTGGCAGCAACCCCACTAAACGACGTCACCAGCGATCGAATCCACTTGGGTCGTGTGATCGTGGTTGCCGCGTAGGCAAGCAGCGTCCCGACGAGCACTCCAACAAGTGCAGCCTGAACGGAGAGCCGCACCGAGAAGACGAACGCATCGAAGTTCTGTCCGCTGAATGCTTTGCCAAGCGCGCCAAATCCGAAGGACCCATCGTTGGCAATCAGCGCTCGTTGGAACACGCTGATGGCTGGAACGATCAGAAACAGCCCAAGAAACGCAAGCAGCGGAACCAACCCAATCCAGGATCGGTCCCGCGGTGCTCGATCAGTTGTTGCTTCGCTGCTCAAGGCAGCATCAGGAGTCAGCAACCTTCGGGCCCCACTCTGCGGTGAGAACCTCTTTGGCCTTGGTGATTTGATCAGGGGTGAGGAACTTGATCTGCGAAATCAACTCGGCAGGAGGCAGGTTCTTCTTCGCTGCTTCTGAGATTTTCCCGGCCTTGGCGAGTGCCTCGTATCGAGCGGGAATAGCGCCGCCTTCCAAGTAACCAAGGGCACCTTCGTCAGACAAGATGTGTTCCAACCACAACGTGGCACAGGCAGGATGCGGCGAACCCTTCACCGCGCCCTGGGCATAGAAACCGCCGTAGACGGAATCGGTAGGGAACTTCACTTCGACAGTCAGCTTGGCGGCTTCGAGTTCGGTTCGAAGTCCAGGCAGGTTGTAGCTCCAGTCAATCGAGATTGGTGTCTCGCCTGACAGAACGGTTGCCTTGGTGACGTCGGTTCCACCGAGATTGCCTGACTTCTTCAGTTCAGCAAAGAACTCGATGCCGGGCATGATGTCATCGGCCGATCCACCGTTGGCGATGGCCGCAGCCATGACTGCAGCAAACGCAGCACCGGACTCACGCGGGTCGCCATTCAACGCCACAAGACCCTTGTACTCAGGCTTCTTGAGATCAGCAAACGAAGTCGGTGGGTTCTTCACTATCGTGGTGTTGGTCAGAAACGCCATGATGCCGTAGTAGGACGCTGTCCAGTTGTTGGCCGGGTCTTGTAGGACCGCCGGCACATCCGCCGAAGTTGTCGGTTTGTAGGGAGCAAACATTCCGGCTGCAGCCATCTCTTGGCCGATCGCTGGGCTGACGTCGACAGCGTCGGGTTGGTCTGCTTGGCCAGCAAGAGTTTTGACTGCTTCCATTTCATCTTTCGACGAACCATCGGGGTTAGCAACGGGGTTCTTGACGCCGGGATACTTGTCGCGGAAGCTCTGCAAGATTCCCTTATAGTTCGCCCACTCGTCGGGCAACGCAATCAGGTTGACCTGAGCCTCTTTGGTGCAAGCAGCCGCCATAGCTGTGAGATCTGCGCCTCCCGCCGGAGCCGCTCCCTCTTCGGAAGCTTCTGTGGTCTCGGTCTCAGAAGACGCCGTGGTCTCAGTGCTATCTGAGGTTTCCGTGCTGGTCTCGGTAGTGTCGCCCTCGGCGCTACTACCGCCGCAGGCGCTTAGTGCCAGGACTGCCGCGAACAACGCGCCGACAGCGCGCGTAGTGGTTCGTTGTTTCATCGGGTGTCTCTCTATCGTCATTGACACTGCAGGGTGGCGTATCGAAAGCCGACCCTACAAACTGAACAACCAACCATGTCGCCGAAAGTCCAAAAGTTTTGAGATTGTTCACCGTCCGTAGTTGTTTCGGTTTTCGTTCATTCACCGCTTCGCAGGAATTATGACTTCAGCTGTTCAACGATCCACTCGCGAAAGTGGGCGACTGCGCCTTCAAGGACAGAAAGCGGCCCAGCGACGAAGTGCCGTGAATGCAGCCCCGCAAAGGTTCGTCGATTGATGTCGATATCTTCAGAGTTGATTTGATGAAGCGAAGCCAGCATCAGTTCGATCAATTCAGCGTTTCCCGCGTCGTCCGTTTGCACAAACAGTTCGATTGTCAAGTGGGTCTCTGCTGCCGAACTGGGTTCTAGCCGAAACCATGCCATGGCGTTGGGTCGTATCCACGAGAACATCAACGTGGGAAACACCACCGTTGCCGTAAATGGTTCAAGTGTGGGTTCTGCGCTGACATGATCGAGCCAGGTCCATGGCTTGCCACCAGAATCGACGACGAACGAGCGAGCTCCCGGGAACGTCGGTTGCAGCGTGTCCGGATGCACCGACTGATGGTGGTAGCTCTCTGCAAAATTCTCGACACTGATTTTCCAGTTCCACGGCGATGGAAACGGAAGCGATCCAACGCGCACCATGGTTGCCAATCCAGCATCAGCCAGCAGTTGATCAAGTTGCTCAAGTTCGACAGAGAGGGACGCGGCCGTTCCGCTGGTGTTGCT
>JANMEI010000059.1:0-8632 GCA_031376865.1 Acidimicrobiia bacterium
GACTACGTTCTTACTGCGAGAACAAGAAGCCGCTCGCACGCTGCTGGGCATTCCCGACCCGTTTGGCATTGCATCGATGGTTTTCCTTGGCCATCCCGTTCATCAGAACACCAAACTGAAACGTAAACCAGTCGAGGAAATCGCGTGGTTCGATTCGTTCGAAGGCGCTCCGATTGCACCTTGACGACGCGTTCGCATTGCTGGGTGTTGCGGCCGGTGCTGACGCTGCCGACATCAGGACCGCGTTTCGCGCTCGGGTAGTGGTGCTGCATCCAGATCAAGCGGGTGCGGCTTCAACTGATGACACTCGTATGTTGCTTGACGCGTACCGGCTGGCATTAGCGCAGGCAGTAGCTCCGGACTCGCCATCCGATGCAACAGTCCCGATAGAACCGTCTCTCGCCGATTCAGCGGCTGTGGACCCAGAGCCTCACCGCAACCAATCGGTCTGGCTCATTGATACCGACACCATTGCCCTTGCGTGCTCGCATGAGGAGGCATTCGTACGTGTACTTGATGTTGGTCAGTCCCTTGGCGCCATCACGTACCTGGATAGGCAGGGTGACCTCATCGAAGTGTTGTTGCGCACCAATCTGGGCGACACCGTGTCATTGGTGATCAGCTTTCAGGGCCGAAACGATTGGGTCGAAGCCTTTCTGACGACCGAGGTACTGGACCGAGCGAAGCACGAGCTCCCGACCATTGGCGAAATTACCGAGCTGGTTGCCCATCGTTTGCTCACCAACTGGTAGCTGCACGCCGTATTGTCCTTCTATGACTGATTTCTTCACCGATGTACCCTCCCCTGTCGCCGCTGCAGGCACTGATGCTGGGTCGGGCATGGGCTACCAGGTGTACAACCCGGATCGAATCGTGTTGGGCAAGCGAATGGAAGACATCCTTCGTATCGCTGTTTGCTACTGGCACAGCTTCAACTGGGCCGGCAACGACGTGTTCGGTGCTGGAACCTTCGATCGACCGTGGCTGGTCCCCGGAGTTGACCCCATGAAGGCAGCCATTGCGAAACAAGACGCCGCGTTCGAGTTCTTTGAAAAGCTTGGCACGCCGTACTACTGCTTCCACGATGTGGACATGGCACCCGAGGGTAAGACCCTCAAGGCCAGCACCGCCAACCTGAACAAGATGGTTGAGCGCGCAGCGAAGAAGCAGGACAAGTCCGGCGTCAAACTTCTGTGGGGTACGGCCAACGTGTTCTCGCATCCTCGTTATGCGGCCGGTGCCGCGACTAACCCTGATCCTGATGTGTTCACCTACGCAGCCGGCCAGGTGCGCAACATGCTTGAGGCCACGCATCGCCTGGGTGGTTCGTCGTATGTGCTGTGGGGCGGCCGCGAGGGTTACGAGACGCTCTTGAATACTCGACTTCGTCAAGAGGGCGATCAATTGGCCCGGTTCTTGCATCTGGTGGCCGAGCACAAACGCAAGATTGGTTTCAAGGGTCAACTATTTTTGGAACCAAAGCCACAGGAACCTACTAAGCATCAATACGATTACGACAGTGCCACCGTTCACGGCTTCTTGGAGCGCTATGACCTGATGGGCGAGTACTTCGTGAACATTGAGGTCAACCACGCAACCCTTGGCGGACACTCGTTCCATCACGAAGTGAAGTACGCCATCGAAAGCGGCATCTTTGGTTCGGTCGATGCCAACCGTGGCGATGCGCAAAATGGTTGGGACACCGATCAGTTCCCCAACTCGGTTGAAGAACTGTCTTTAGCGGTATACGAGATCTTGAAAGCCGGTGGATTCAAGTCCGGCGGCTTCAACTTCGACACCAAACTGCGTCGGCAGAGCATGAGCCGAACCGACCTGTTCCATGGCCACATCGGTGGCATCGACACGTTGGCACAATCCTTGCTAGTTGCCGAAAAGATGATCGAAAACGACGTTCTTGAAGCAGCAAAGACCGAACGCTACGCCGGCTGGGAATCCCGTCGAGGCAAGGCCATCATGGGCGGTAAAATGTCGCTCGCCAAGTTGGCCGACGCTGCTCTGGCTGGCGAGGTTGATCCGAAGCCAGTTTCCGGAAAACAAGAGCTGCTGGAAAACGCCGTCAACCACGCCATCTGGTCAGCGCGCTAGAGCATCGGGTGCTGACCGCAGATTGCCACGTCGGGAGTTGGCGATCTGAGGTCAGCATGAGTGGCCGGTAGGCGATGAATACCGCCACATGACAAACTCACCTCGTGACAGCGCTCTACGAAACGATCGGCCAGACCTACGCCGCGACGCGGGTACCTGACCAACGAATTGCTGCGCAACTCGTTGCTGCCCTAGGTGCGGCCCGCACCGTCCTCAACGTTGGTGGTGGCGCTGGCAACTATGAACCTGTCGACAAGACTGTTGTTGCAGTAGACCCATCGGTGACCATGCTCAAGCAGCGTACCGATAACATCGCGGTGGTCGTCCAAGGTGTTGCCGAGGCATTGCCGTTCGCCGACAACTCGTTTGAAGCTGCGATGGGAACGTTCACGCTGCATCACTGGCCCGACCTAGCTCGGGGACTAGCCGAGGTCAAGCGGGTCGCTACACGACAGGTTTTCCTGATGTACGAACCGTCGTATGCCCACAACATGTGGATCGTGAAGTACTTCCCCGAGATCCTGGATCTTCCGCACGAACGTAGAGCACCAAGTGTGAACGACATCAGCTCGCTGTTGTCAGTCACCGAAGTGCAAGTGGTGCCGGTTCCGTGCGATTGCACCGATGGTTTTGGCGGTGCCTATTGGGCCCGACCCGAGCTGTACCTCGAGCCCTCAGTTCAAGCCGGCATGTCGATGCTGGCCGTCTTGCCCGATCAGATTCGAGCAACGGGCACGCGACGGCTCCGACACGCATTGGAGTCAGGCGAATGGGACGCGCAATACGGTCATATGCGCACACAGGATTCCGCTGACCTTGGCTATCGTTTGATTCTTGCGGGCCTATGATGTTTCCCCGGGTTGCCGTCTTCGCGATGGCAGCGGTCCTTTCAGCCTGCACGGCATCAAGCCCGAACACCATCGCAGGATGTGTGCCGAGCGCCTTTCGATCTGATCGGCCGGTGATCATCGCTCATGCCAGCGGAGACTGGTTCGGTCCAGCCAACTCGATTGAGATGATGGGGGGTTCTCTCGCTGCTGGCGCCGAGGTGTTGGATCTTGATATCCGCATGAGTGCCGATGGCATCTTGGTGGCGTCCCATGATGATGGAATCGGCGAGACGTCCATCGTGGACAGCACATGGCAGGAGCTCCAGACGCTTGACCTTCGAGATGCCTGGAGCAATCCGAAACAGCTGGCATACAAAAATCCGGTGCGAATCCCGACCGTGGAATCCGTGTTTGCCGCATTCCCAGACAAAAGGTTCTCATTGGAATTCAAAGTGACCGGCGGCGAACAACAGCTGTGCGATCTCCTGCGCGAGACCAAGCGGACCCAATCTGTGTATGTCTCGTCGGCAGGCGATGCCGCTATCGACAACTTCAAGCCACTGTGCCCTGAGGTCGTCACGACGGTGACCGATGCAATGGTGCCGATCATGCAAGCCGCACAACGCTTGGGTCAGGACTGGTGCGCTCCGGTTCCGATTGGCCAGCCACCTCTCAACCAGGGCGACTTCACCCTGACTAAAGAAGCCGTCGATTGGGAGCATGCGCACGGGCTCGCCGTCTATACCTGGACGGCGGATGATGAAGAGTCGCTTCGTCTGGTGAAGTCACTGGGCGTCGACGGCGTCTACACCGCGTGACCCGACCTTGCGCGTGCCATCTTTGACGAGCCTTAGCTTTCTTTTTTCTTCACGAGAACTTCAGGCAGCGACCGCCAGGCTTGGCGATGGTTTGAAGCGGCCGAGCGGCCGCCGACGAAGGAGCAAACTATGCGCACGTATGGTGCAACGTCTTCTGCCTTTACTCGACGATCATTTGCGGGGCTCGGGACCCTGGCACTTGTCACCGCAGGATTGGTGTTCGTAGATCCACCCCAAGCATCGTCCGCCGTTGGATCACGCGCCGTAGCAGCGCAGCGAGCCGACGATTTTGTCGAAACAATCGGCGTCAACACCCATATCCGCTACACCGACAAGCCCTACAAGAACGTTGCCATGGTTCGCCAACGATTGCAGGAAATGGGAATCCGCTATATCCGCGATGATGTCGGTCGACCGGACCTACTCAACCAACTCGGCGACGTCAAGATCGTTGGCATGGTCGAGACGCGGATCGGTGAAAAGCCAAGACGACTCGACTTTCCGAAACTCGAATCAGCCGTGGCAAAGGCTGCCCAGATCAACAATCTGGTTGCAGTGGAAGGACCCAACGAATACGACCTTCAACGAGGCGTGGATTGGGTAACAGAACTGCGGCAATGGATGGATCGATTCGTGGTTGCCGTGAAGGCAAACCCGAAACTGGCTCCGCTTCCAATCCTGATGCCCTCCTTAGGACACGACTGGGAAAGTTCAGCACCGCTGGGAACATCGCTAGCCGATACGTTTGACATCGGCAACTTTCATCCCTATCCGGGCGGTCAACTGCCCTCAAACCAACTCGATGTTCGCATTCAACGATTGAAAGCAAACATGGCCGGAAATCCACAGGGAAAACCTATGTGGGCAACCGAGTCGGGATACCACTACTCGACAACAGATCGTTCATCGCAGCCAGGCGTCACGGATCGTGTGGGTGGCATGTACACACCTCGTATGTATGCAGAGAACTTCCGCGCCGGCATCGCTAAGACCTTCAACTACGAGCTTCTGAGTCAAGGACCCATCAGCAACACGGGATGCTCCGAGTGTCTCTACGGACTGCTGGATGACAACTTCAACTATCGACCTTCGGGCAACGCAGTGAAGAACCTCATCGGGTTGCTGGGTGAACCAGGCCAAAACTCATTTGCTCCCAGTTCGTTGACCTATGGCATCGAAGGCGACACACGGGCGGTCAAAGAGGTCTTGCTGCAAAAGAGCGACGGAACCTTCTTCGTGTTGGTGTGGCAAGACATCTCGCTGTACAAGTCATACGTCGGTGAGGTGCCCTACAACGAGCCCGGCGTGACGTTCACGTTCCCCACGAGCTACAGCAACGCTCGGGTCCACCGCTTCGATGCTGCTGGAAACCTGAAGCTCGACAACTTCCCCATCACCGACGGACGGATGAAGATCAACATTCAACCAGCTCTGATGATGATCGAACTTCCACCGGCTCCTGCAACGACAAGCACCACCGCTGCGAGTTCTTCCGAGAGCCAACCTCCGGAAAGCGAGCCTGGCAAGTGGCGACTGATGTGGTCAGACGAGTTTGACGGCGATTCGTTGGACGCACAGAAGTGGACCGTCGAAGAAGGTGGCAACATTCGCGATCGCGAGTACCAGTTGTACCGGAAGGAAAACGTTGCGGTTCGCGACGGCAACCTGGTGATCACCACCAACCGAGAAACCGTGAACGGCCGTGACCACAAGACTGGAAATCAAGTTCCGTTCTCGTTCACCTCAGGTTCGTTGACAACTTCTGCGAAGTACTCGTTCAGGTATGGCGGCATCGACATCCGCGCAAAGTTGCCGTCAGGGCCGGGTATTTGGCCCGTGCTGTGGCTACTGGGCGATAAGTGCCCTCGTGGCGCTGCACCAGGCACGTGTCAATGGCCGAAAGCCGGAGCAGAAGAGATTGACCTCGTTGAGCTGGGCAAGACCTCCCAATCAGCAACCGTTCACACTGCCTATTGGGGAAACGGCGGCTCTGCTGGCCAATTCACCAAACACGAATGCCGGGTGAGTTCTCCTGGCGTCGACGTGTCGCAGTTTCAGGTCTACACCGTGATCTGGGAGCCAGCTGAAAACAACACCGTCAAAATCAGCTGGCTCATCAATGACAATGAGGTATGCACGCGTACAGTCAGCGAAGCTGGATTCTTTGCTTCACCGATGTACATCTACTTGAACACCGCAATCGGCGTTGCTGGCGAACCAAACGCTCAGACCGTATTGCCCCAGGAAATGTTGATTGACTACGTGAAAGTCTTTAGTCGGCTCTGACCTTGTCAGCCCTGACGTTTTCGGCCCTGACCTTGCGGGACAGAAACTCTTGGGCAATGGTGGCCACGTGCACTCCTGATTCGGAGAACACGTGGCCCAGCGCCAAACCTCGTGATCCATTAAAGCTGTGGCTCACCAAGTGATGGAGGTGCCACTGATCAGCACGAACGGGTCGGTGGAACCAGATGGAGTGATCCAAGCTTGCGCCGGTGAAACCGTTCTCCTCTTCGAGCGGCAGATCCACATAGTCGGGATGCAGTCGCATCACCGCATCGGCGGGAAGATCATCAGACAGGTAGGCCAATGCGGCGGCCTGCAAGACGTGATCATCGCCAAGATCTTCATGGACTTTCATCCAGGCATTCACCGGGCCAATGGTGGTGGGGGGTTTCTCCACTCGACGTTCAAACAAGGGGCTCCACGAATCGTCTGGGTTGTCACCTGCTTGCGGCAACGTTGATGGCATGGTGAGCGTCTGCACATCTGGTGACTCTTCTGCCTTTTGGAACGAAGACTCCAAGTTGAGAATCACGCCGTTGGATTGACGGGCAACCACCCGCCGGGTGCAGAACGATCGACCATTGCGGGTGCGATCTACCTCATAGCGAATGGGCTCTGATGTATCGCCACGCCGAATGAAATATGCGCGCAGAGAATGAGGCGAAAACTCAGGATCGACGGTTTTCGCTGTTGCCAGAAACGCCTGAGCGACGATGTGCCCTCCGTACAACCCACCCCATGGATAGGGAAGTCCTTTGCCGATGTAGGTGTCGGGTCCGTGGTCGGTGAGGTCAAACAGTTCGCGCATGGGACGCTTAGTACAGCATGCCGTCAGCCACCCAGCTGCCATGGAATCCGAACGGGACCCTCACCGGCAGGTGGATGGTAGCAATCGGTGGTGCCGAAAAGTTCTGTGCATCGATGATGACAAGGTCGCTGGTATTGGTGGTTGCGTCGTACACATAGGTCATTACCCATCCAGCATCTTCTTCGGTCGTCAAGGCAGATGGATCAGCCACAAAGACGCCTTCACCCGGCTGCCGGCCAACCCCGTAATCGTGAATCGCTCGCGACCCATTACTGAGGTCGTATTTCAACAACTCGGTGGCTTTCATCGCTGCCTCTGAGGCCGACCGACCGTTGGCAGTTGGCTTCGTGGCCACCATGTATCCATAACGATGTTGCTGGCCCACTACCGAATCGGCGACCCGGGCAAACTCGGCCGGCGCATCGTCCATCGGTGTTTCGGTGACCCGACCGGTTGCCAGTGACAGTTCCCACCGATGCAAGAGCGCAACGTTGTCAAACTCTTCAGAGCCCTTCTTCCACATCGATTTGAAACGACCAACGTCAATGACCAGCGTGGTGCCATCGGCCTCGACTCGTTCGTATGCGTTCATTGGATGGAAGACGTAACAGGGGTCGACATCGAACCAACGAAGATCGGCCGCAGTTCCGTTGCGAGGCATGACGCCCAAGCGGGCACCGTAGTTGTCATCCCACCGATACGGCATGGTGCCTTTCATCGCCAGTTCAAGATCGAACACCACCGGCAGATCCATGAAGATGACGTAGTTGCGGGTGGCATTGAAGTCATGCATCATCGTGGGGCCGTTGACGGGAATCTCGGTGGACTGCACCAGTTCGCCGCTTGCTGACGCACGGTGGTAGGTAACGTACGGGGGCATGAAGCCATAGCCAAAGAACAGCATTTCACCGGTGTCGGGGCAGATTTTCGGATGAGCGGTCATTGCCGTGTTCAGCTTCCCGTCAAAGCTATGTGCACCGATGGTTTCCAATTGCGCATCAACTGCCCAAGGGAAGTGCCCCTCTTCCACACACAGCAACTTGCCGCCATGCGCCACCACGTGTGTGTTGGCGGCGGAAGCTTCTCGATCAATCGTGCCGTCGGGCCGCACCCCGCCCAACGTGGGATCGTGCCAGCGGGTGGTCTTCACATATCGATTGCGATACCACTGCGCTTTGCCACCATCAAGGCGCACCCCGTGCAACATGCCGTCACCAAAGAACCAGTGAGGCGACTTGCCCGACTGCGGGTTTGCCCCGTTGCGGACAAACAGCCCAGCCAGAGCCGAAGGGATTGCCCCCGTCACTTCAAGGTCGGTGATGGTCACCTCATCTTGGACCGGAGCGTAGTTGCCACGCAAGTGCCACGGGACCGACCGATCGAGTGGCGAGCGAAGCGAGTCCGAAGGGTCCGTCGGCAATGAATCCGACCGGTCGGTCGGCAATGGGTCAGGTCGCTCAGAGGTCGGTCCGTTCATCTGGCTAGCGTACGGGTTGCTGCGCTCAATAGCGAAGCCATCTGCCCATCAGCACCTAGTACGAAACCAAAGTCGGACTGCCAAGAGCACTGCTGAGCAGGCCTGCGTTAGATGATCGAATTGGGCCCGAGAATTGCAGCGAGTGCTGCGTCTTGACGGTCGAAGTAGCCCTTTTCGGTCACGATGATCATGCGAATCGCACCCACGACTTCAGCATCTTCAGGTTTCTCGATGGAGAACTCCACTCCGTAGGCACTCGACTGATACGTAGTGGGAGTGAGTTTTTGCGGTGAAATGTAATCATTCA
>JANMEI010000103.1:0-7918 GCA_031376865.1 Acidimicrobiia bacterium
ACTTGCCGTTGACCAGTGGCAACAGACCAAGCACCAGGAACATCACCAGCGCCGATGTTCGTTTCACCGGACGCGAAGTTGGACGCGAACCCGCACGCGAAACCGGACGCGAGAGAGCCCGGGTCGGCGATGGCGATCCGAGTGCTCCCATAGAGGGAACATCGGCAGTTCGCGGGTCGGACTTAACGGTGTGGTGCTCAGTCATGAACGAGCTTTCGAAGGAAGGAAAACAAACAACGCTCCCGGATCAGGAGAGCGTTGTTTGGACTTGCGTGATCGAACGTATCGACCGATTGTTTCGATTAGCCGTAGATCACGACAGCAGCACCAACAACGGGGTTTGCGTCGATGTTGCCAGTGATCGGTACTGCGGCGGTGCCACCGGCGCCAAGTGAGGCAACGGTGCCAGCGCCGATCGCAACGTTGGTGGCATTTTTCAAGGTGATGTCCAACTTCTTCGTGGCACACGCAGCATTGATGCCGCTCACGGAGATAGCTGTCACCTTGTACTTGCCGACGGTTGCGTCGTAGGTGTTGGTATAGCTGAGCACGACACCGTCGGTGTCGCAGCTAGCGATCACCGTGGTGTTTGCGCCCAACGTATTTTCGGTGATGGTGCCGAGCGACGCGGCCGAAGCAAATGCTCCGCCCATTGCAGCCAGGCCCACGACCGACATGATGGCGATGCGCTTGGGACGCTTCGCCCGTTTCGTCCTTTTAGCCATGGTTTGCTCCTCGTCGAGGGTCAGACTGATCAGCCGTAGATGACGACAGCAGCACCGGTGACGTCGAACGCATCAGCAACGACGGCCACGGTGGCAGATGTTCCGACGATCGAAGCAACGGTGCCAGACCCCAACGAGGCGCCAGTGGTGTTGTTCTTCAACGTGAGGTCGAGCTTCTTGCCTGCGCAACCAGCAGCGATACCTGACACCACGACGGTTGCGGTGCGGTACTTGCCCGAAGCTGCGTCGTAGGCGGTGGTGTAGTTGAGGGTGACACCGTCGGTGTCGCAACTGGCGATCACGACGGTGTTGGCACCGAGGGTGTTTTCGGTGATCGTGCCGAGTGAGGCTGCAGAGGCAAAGGCTCCGCCGATGGCGGCGAAACCAGCGATGGAGGCGGCGGCAATACGGCGGGTGCGCTTGGTGCTCATGATGTTCGGGTCCTTTTGGGTGACGTGCTGAAGGGGTTCAGCATCGAGGGTTGAAACTGTTTCGCCACAAAGAGTGGTTGAACTGAAGGAAAGTCGCGCAAGTTCACCAATCTGCGTGAGTACGACAACAGTCACATCTCACCAAGTGACTCCTCACTCGTATCCGATTGAATCGTTGATCGCCCACTAACCTCATCACGTGAGCACTGAACGGATTGTGATTGCGATTGACTGCGGAACAACGGGGATCCGAAGTTTTGCGGTGAACGAACTCGGTCAGCCGATTGGCTTCAAGTACCGCGAGTTCACCCAACATTTTCCGCAGCCGGGTTGGGTGGAGCACGATGCGACCGAAATTTGGAACGGTGTTCAAGCCACGCTCAGTGACTTGCTCGATTCATTACCCGAAGGATCATCGGTCGCGGCTATCGGCATTACCAACCAACGCGAAACGGTGGTTGCGTGGGATCGATCCACCGGGTTGCCGCTGGCTCGGGCCATCGTGTGGCAAGACCGTCGCACTGCCGGCGTATGCGATCAGCTTGCCGCTGCTGGTCATCTCGATACGGTTCGTACGCGCACCGGTTTGGTGCTCGATCCGTATTTCTCGGGAACCAAGTTCCGGTGGCTCCTTGACAATGGAGTGGCCCACACACCAAGTTTGATGATGGGCACGATCGATGACTGGGTGCTGTGGAATCTCACCGGCGGCCCCACGGGCGGCGTGCACGCCACCGACCCCAGCAATGCCAGCCGGACGATGTTGTACGACATCGTCAATCGCACCTGGTCCTCGGAGATGGCCGACTTGCTGGGTGTTCCGCTCGGCGTGTTGCCCGAAGTCAGGCCGTCCACCGGACGATTTGGAACCGTAAGCGCGCAGATCGTCAATGGTCGCCTCGCTCAGGTTCCGGTCAGCGGCATCTTGGGCGATCAACAATCGGCGCTCTTCGGCCAGGCTTGCCTGTCAACCGGGATGGCCAAGAACACCTACGGCACCGGAAGCTTTTTGCTGATGAACGTTGGCAAGACCTGCCCCGCTCCATCCGAGGGGCTCTTAACAACGGTGGCATGGGACCTGGGCGACAAGGGCGGTTTTGCTTATGCCTTGGAAGGCGCCGTGTTTGTGACCGGTGCCGCCATTCAATGGTTACGAGATGGGCTCGGTATCATCGGCTCGGCAGCCGAGATCGAGCCGCTGGCGGCAAGCGTGTCCGACACCGATGGCGTGTTCGTGGTGCCGGCGTTTACTGGTTTGGGCAGCCCGTGGTGGGATCCGTATGCGCGCGGAACAATAGTCGGCATCACTCGCGGCACTGGGAAAGCCCAGATCGCCCGCGCCGTCGTTGAATCAATCGCGTATCAAGTGCGTGACGTGGTGGACCGGATGACCGAGGTTTCCGGGACATCGCTGGCCGAGCTTCGGGTCGATGGCGGCGCTGCGGTGATGGATTTGCTGTTGCAGTTGCAGGCCGATCAGCTCGGGGTGCCGGTCAGCCGACCCCAGATCACCGAAACCACTGCGATGGGCGCTGCGTACGCGGCAGGACTCGCCGAAGGCGTGTGGTCGTCGACTGCTGATGTGTCAGCCGCTTGGCACGAGGCCGCTCGCTTCGCTCCGCAACGAGCACAGGTGGCAGCCGACAAAGACCACAGCCAATGGCTCCGTGCCGTAGAACGCAGTCGAGCCTGGGCTGACTAAGCCGTAAGCCTAGGTTTATCGGGCAAGTTCGTCACGAGACAACTCAACCCATCGAGTGTCGGCGATTCGCGAGAGCGCCGTGGCTTGGCGACGTTCGCGTGCCCGCAACGGACGGCCCGCTCGCCCAATCAACAGCGTCAGATCGGAAGCCGACAGCGGAACCCAAATCACATCATCGACCGGGTTCCCCACCGACAAACGGCTGCCTTGCACAAACGCCTTCAGCCATTCAGCATCGGGTGTCTTCCCATGCGCAGCAACAACACCAGCACCGCTGCGGAGTCCGTCAAGATCAACTAACGCCGTCCAATCAGCTTCGAAATCAGACGCCGATCGCTTCACCAACACCGTTAACAGCTGCCGGGTGGACCGAGCCTCAACTATCGAGATCGCCGACTCGAGCGCATCAAGACGAGGGTCGTGCGTGAGGCTATCGATGGCCCGCACATCTTCGACATCGACCCCTTCAATTTGACCGATTTCCCTCGTCAGCAGCGGTACCGAATCAACATCAGGAAGATCGACAATCAGCTCGTCGATCGCGCGGCCCGCGCCACGTTCCAAAATATCGATCCCAACAAGGTCGCCATTCACAGCACCGATGCGGCTTGCCACCGAACCAAGCGCACCCGGACGATCGGGTAACCACACACGAACTGCAAAAAGTGCCACCGCTACTTAGCTCCAACCAGCATGGTGAGAACTAGCTCGCCGCTGATAAGGATGTGGCCACTTTGGCGGGCACAAGATCGGCGGTGACTTCCTCGGTTGCGGTGGCCTTCTTTGGGGCGTACTGGTTGACGTACTCCTGTCCCGACAAGGAACGAAGTTCAAACATCACCTCGTCGGTGATCTGTCGAGCAACCAACGGATCGTCTGCGCGCGAACGAAGCCGATCAAACGTCATCGGTTTGGAAATGCGAATCGTGACCGGGGTAAAGAAATTTGGCTTTACCTGCCCGATTGGTTGAGCCTCGCGGGTGCCAATCATGGCAACTGCGCAAATAGGAGACCCAGTTTGTAGCGCCAAGCGGGCAACGCCCGTGCGGCCCTTGTACAGCCGGCCATCAGGCGAACGGGTTCCTTCGGGGTAAATCCCAAAGACCCCACCATCGATCAAGACGTCTCGAGCTGCCTCAAGCGCACGATCGCTGGCCGAGCCTCCCCCACGTTTGATGGGGATCTGACCCATCATCTTGAAAAACCAGGCAGTCTTCTTTTGTTCGAAGTACTCAGCCTTCGCCACGAACGTAACCCGACGACGCAACACCATGGGGAGAAAAATCGAATCCGAAAAACTGTGATGATTGCTGGCCAAAATGAGCGGCCCGGTGGCAGGAATGTGCTCGAGCCCTTCGACGCGAACTTTGAACAACCGACGAAGGATCGGTGACAGCAGCGCCTTGAAGAACTTGTATGCCACGAGCAGACACTACCCGGGCATCAGTGTTTGTGCTCACCTTCTGTGTGAACGCACGGTTACGGCCACCGAGTTGGCGGTCGTCGCCGCTCACTCACCGGCGACCAGCGAGTTGGCGGTCGTTGTCGCTCATCTCGTAGTCTGCCAGCATGACGGAGGCCACCACCGACGACCTGTCGGCAAACATAGGTGCCAGTCCGGTAGGGCTTGAGCGGACCCTGACGCCTCGAGGCAAAGAACGGCGGTCCCAATTGATGGACTACGCCGCTCGTCAGTTTGCGATGAACGGGTACCACCCAACCTCGGTTGCCGATGTCGTGGAGGGGTGCGGAGTTGGTAAAGGAGTTTTCTATTGGTACTTCGAGTCCAAGGAAGCGCTGATGCACCAGATCCTTCGCGATGCGAACTATTCGTTGCGCCGCCGCCAACAGCAAAGCCTTCGTAACGAGCCAGATCCGCTTCGACGGTTGGAGCTTGGCATGCACGCGTCGATGCATTGGTACGTCGACAACCGCCACATGGTGAACGTGTTTCAGTTCGCTGCATCAGAACGAGAATTTGCCGACACGTTGCGCCAGAGCCAGGAAAACGCGCTTACCGACGTGATGCGCCACGTCACCGAAGCAATGGAGTCGGGCCGAATCCGAAAAGCTGATCCGACCGTGCTCGCGCAAGGTCTGTTGGGCGTCACCAGCCAAATGGTGCGCAAGTTTTTGATCGATGCGGGCAACGACCCAGATCAAGTTGCCGACGACACCATTGCATTTGTGTTTCAAGGTATGGGCGTTGCTCACCCTGCGGACCCGCCGGACCTGGCTGACTCGCCGGACGCTGCCAACTAGTCAGGCTCGCCGGCAGCTTTTTGACGGGCTCGAAACGCGGCTCCCATGGCTGCGGCGCGAGGACCAAATCGTGCCACCTGTATATCGGGCAACGGCCACAGATCGGCTGCCCCACCAATCAAGTCGTGCACTGCCGAGCGGATCATCGGCAGCAACACATCGTGACGTGTGAGCACGCCACCGCCCAGCACCACCGATGACGGATCGAGCACCATGATTAAGTCAACCAAACCGCGCGCAATGTGACGGCCGAACTGCTCCAGGACCGCAACCGCTTCGGCTCGACCGCTGACACCGGCCTCCATCACTTCGATGCCCGTCATCGTGACGCCAAGCGCAGCTGATCCCTGTCGACCAAGGGCCAGTCCAGAGGCATACAGCTCCCAGCAACCTTGGCGACCGCAGGTGCATGGTGGTCCCCCAGCATCAAGCGTGATGTGGCCAATTTCTCCGGCAAACCCGTTAGCACCGCGCTGCAAATGGTTACTGGCGATAATGCCACCACCGATGCCGGTTCCAAATCCAACGAAGAGAAGATCGGCATGACCTTGCCCGGCACCGGCTTTCCATTCGGCATACCCTGCACACGTATTATCGTTGTCGACCGAAACTGGGACACCGAATCGTTCTTCAAGTAGTGCTGGCAACGGCAGGCCGACATATCCACCCAGGTGACCGGCAAACCGCAACTCGCCAGACCGTGTGATCATGCCTGGAACGCCAACACCAAGCGCGCTTACTGAACTGTTGTGTTGACGAGCCACATCGAACAACGTTTCGGTAACGGTTTCGAGTGTGGCCAGTACTGCGTCGCGCCCCTCACGCCCCGGGGTAGGTCGGGCAAACTCGGCAACGACAAGGTCGTTGGAATCGATCAGCACACCGGCACACTTGGTGCCGCCCATGTCCAATCCAATGGTGAACAGGCCTGGCGCGACGGTGGGCGGTGTCATAACGGGACGTGACAGGAGGAGCGAGCAGGTCGGGCGACGCGTTATGCGACTGATTCAACGCGATGGCGCAACTCGCGCAACGCGGTGATCATGATCTTGCCTTCGGCACGACGCTTCACAAACCCAGGAATCGGAACGAGCAGTTCGACGGTGAGTTCGTAGTCAATCGCTGTTCCACCCTCAGGGGTTGGCGCGAATGAATAGTGCCCATCGAGACGACGCATGATGTCGCCCTCTTCAAGTGTCCACGCGATGATTCGCTCGTCGTCGGGGTAGGTGTAGTTAAGGGTGTAGCTGGTGGTTCGGCCCATGGCCGCGGCACGGAATGCCACGCGCGTGGCCAACCCGGCTGCGTTACGGTCAATCACCGTGGCTTCTTTGATGTCCTGGGCCCATTCCGGATAGCGCGAGATGTCAGTAGCGACGGCCCAGCAGGCGGCCGGCGCGGCCGACACAACTGCGTGTTCGATGGCGTGCTCGGTGGTCATGTTTTGCACCCTACCGCATGGTAGGGCGGATCGAGTGGCGAACGAAGTGAGTCCGAAGGGTCCGACCACAACAACCCAGGCGGAACTGTTTCGTATCCGAATCTCCTGTGACGAATGGTGACGACGGATTTACTGCATTTGCGAATCTCCTGTGACGAAACTCGGCGTGGAGTGTCCATCTCGATTCGTCACAGGAGATTGGTGCATGTGTTGTCGGCATCTGTTGCTCAACCAAAGCTGTCGCTCAACCGCGAGAACTCGCCGATCGAGACGTTTGACCAAGCAATGATGCGCCGTTCTCGGGCAGTGCCTCACCGAGGTCCAGCGCTACTCGAGGTCGAGCAGAACTCGATCGAGGGTTCGAGCCAGCTCGTCGTAATCAAACTCTGATTCCGCTACCGCTCGGGCGGCTCTGCCCATCTGAGGAAGTTCGCTGCGGTTGGCGAGCAACCGATCAAGCACCGGAACGGTGGCTCGGACATCTACAGGTCGCGGCACCAGCGCGCCAGTTACCCCATCGGTGACCGCTTCGCCTGAACCTCCGCTGTCGCCTGCGATGCTGGGCACACCGCACGCTCCTGCCTCAACGAAGATGATGCCAAACCCCTCCTGCTCTAAGCCGAACCATCTGGTCCGGCACAGCGTTGCATTGAGATCGGCCGAGGCGTACAGATCAACCAATGTTGCATCGTCGATGCGTCCAAGAAACCGAACGTCGAGCGCATCGCCCGATGATCGACGAGCCGCTGCAGCCATCTGTTGCAACTGCTCGGTTTGTCGACCCTTCGAGGCAATCGCAACGGTCAAGCCCGGGTATTTCGGGGCAAGCTGGCCCGCGGCCCGGATCAACGTGTCGATGCCTTTTCGCGGCACATGACGGCTCGCCGTAACGATCAATGGCGGACCATCAAGCGGGGGTAGACCAAGCGTGAGTCGAGTCTGCGCTCGTTGCGCGTCGAGAGCAGGAACGAACCGGGTGACATCGACACCGGGTGGAATCACGGTTGCGGGCAATGAGCGGCCAGCACACCGTTGCGCTTCGTCGAGGGGATAGCCCCCGGCCGAGAAGACATGTGCCGCGTTTCGCAATACGTGTTTCAGCAGTTGTTTGCTCACCGGCAGTCGACCCGGGATGGTGACTTCGGCGCCGTGCAAGACAACGGAGTAGGTAAACCCGGCCTTGACTAATGACGGGCCCAGGGCCCCAACAGGAACAGCCGGATCCAACACGATGTGTGTTGCACCAATGCTGCGAGCAACAGCGATCACCTGTCGCAAAAGCACCGGCGTGGGAAGCAGCCAACGTTGCCGAGTACGGATGATACGCATGGGTGCCGCCGCATCGAACGCCTTGACC
>JANMEI010000108.1:0-2726 GCA_031376865.1 Acidimicrobiia bacterium
GGCGGCGGTGGTGTGGACCACCCTTGATTGCCCTGATTTGCATCGCCAGGGGTTGGATAGACCGGTGGGTTTCCGTCACTCATACCCAGACGGTATTCCAAAACGAGTCGTGCAGTATGGACGGTCCACCGTCCGCAGACCTATGGTCACTCTCCATGAAGAGCACCATGCAAGACGCACCACTGCTGGTTTCGGAGATTTTGCGCCGCGGAGCCACAGTTCACGCTGACTCCACCGTGACCACAGTCGAGTCGTTTGATCCAGCTGCCGGAACGATTTCGACCCGGTCTGCAACATTTCGAGAAGTCGCTGACAACGCAGGCCGACTGGCCAACGCGCTACAAAAATTGGGAATCAGCGGCGACCAGCGAGTCGGCACGTTTTGCTGGAATCACCAGGAACACCTTGAGTGCTACCTCGCTATTCCATCGATGGGAGCGGTGCTGCACACCCTCAACATTCGCCTGTTTCCTGAACAGCTCACCTACGTGGTCAATCATGCTGACGACCGGGTCATCGTTGTCGATGGATCGTTAATTCCGTTGCTGTGCAAGGTCGCTGGAACGTTGCCCAAGGTTGAGCACTTCATAGTGATTGGCGACGGAGACCGATCGATGTTGAGCGAGGCTTTTCCGACGATCGCCATTCACGACTATGCAACTGCAATTGGGGCTGAGTCGCCTTCGTTTGATTGGCCCGTGGATCTGGATGAGCGCGACGCAGCAGCGATGTGTTACACATCGGGCACGACCGGCAACCCAAAGGGCGTTGCCTACTCGCATCGATCTACGTACTTACATTCGTTGGCTTCGCTCGGAGCGCCAGTTCTTGGTGTCGACGAGGCCGACAAGTTGCTGGTAATCGTGCCAATGTTTCACGCAAACGCATGGGGCATGCCGTATTCGGCCTTCTTCTGTGGTGCGGACTTTGTCTTTCCAAAACAGTTTTTGCAGGCAGCTCCGCTGGCAACAATCATCGCAAAGACACGACCCACCATCACAGCAGCCGTTCCCACTATTTGGAATGATCTGTGGAATTTTGGCGAGCAGTTCTCGCTGGACTTGTCGTCGATGCGGAGCGTCACTTCGGGCGGTGCGGCTGTGCCGCGAATTTTGATGCAGCGCTTCAAAGACAAGTACGGCCTGCAGATCATGCAGGGCTGGGGCATGACCGAAACGTCGCCGCTCGGATCATTGGCGAAGCCGCACAAGTTTGCCGCTCCCGAAGATCATATGGATCTACACGATCTCGCAGGTCGGATGTTGCCTGGGGTCGAGCTACGAATAGTTAGCGACGAAGACACTGGTGAAGTTGCCGCTTGGGATGGTTCCACCATTGGCGAAATTGAGGTTCGGGGTCCGTGGATAACCGGGTCGTATTACCTCGACGCCACGCCGGAAAAATTTCGCGACGGATGGCTACGTACTGGCGACATGGGGACGCTTGATGCTCGTGGCTTTCTGCGAATCACTGACCGCACTAAAGACGTCATCAAGTCGGGCGGCGAATGGGTGAGCTCGATCGACTTGGAGAACGTGATCATGGCGCATCCAGCGGTTGCAGAAGCCGCTGTGATCGGTGTGCCCGACGTGAAGTGGGACGAGCGCCCGATGGCCTGTGTGGTGGTGCGAGGAGGGTCAACGGTCACTGTTGATGAATTGAAATCCTTCTTAGGTGAGCGTGTTGCCAAGTGGTGGATTCCCGAACGATGGACGTTCATTGAGACAGTGCCAAAGACCAGCGTGGGCAAGTTCGACAAAAAGGTGTTGCGAGCACAACACGCCGACGGACAGTTGTCGGTGACCGAACAGTAAGTCTGTGCGTGCCGCAAGCCGTTACTTGACCCGATCACAGCTTGGATGGGCCAACGTACCGCGCCCTCACGCGAAATCGTAAGGGCGCTTGGCCATACTCTTCGCTGGCGTGGGCAAGCCAGCCTGCGATTCGAGCAACCGTGAATATGGTTTCTGCTGAATGAGGTTGCATATCGGTAGCCAGTTCAATCGCTGCAAGTGCTAAGTCTACATTTGGCTCGCGTTTAATCAGCTTGTAGGCCTCTTGGGTAACTTCATCCGCCACGAGCAGCGCTCGTGCTTTTGGCATCGCTCTTCTCAGAAGATCAAGCAGCAAGATCGCTCTCGGATCTGCGCCTGCGTAGACGCGATGACCAAACCCTGCTATTCGCTTCTTTCCTTGCACCCGTTCGCTCACAGGCGCATGGGCTCCCCGGTCCAGTGCATCGAGGAGCAATTCTCGAACGAGGCGACTGGCACCGCCATGGAGAGGTCCCTGCATGGCGCCAAGACCAGCAAGGACGGCGGCCGACGGTGCGGCGTGTGTTGAGGCTGCGACCCGTACGGCAAAGGCAGAAGTGGCAAGTTCATGATCTGCCAGCAAGATCAAGGCGGAGTTGAGCAAGTGGATGAGTGACGGTGATGGAGTCTGCGCGGTAAGCACCGGCCAAAGGCGTGCCGCGATCGTTCCCGAAACGAGCCGTCCGTCGAGGTTCAGTTTCGACAATCGTCTTTGCTGACCGATCGGGGGGAGCGAGTCAACGATGCTGGCGATAAGTGATCGCCAGCAATCGCAACGTCTTGTGATGTTGGTGCGGCTACCGAGCTTGGATTGTGGATCGGCACCTGGGCAACGAGCATACGAATCTGCTGATCAAGCGGACCAGACATTGCAACCAGGGTCGACGAAGGCGTTGCGGTGTGGCCTTCGTC
>JANMEI010000079.1:0-4964 GCA_031376865.1 Acidimicrobiia bacterium
CGAGATTCTGGTCGAGCGCAAGTTCCCCTACTCGTCGATTCGGCTGTTCGCCTCGGCCCGTTCGGCCGGCCGCACCATCGAGTTTGATGGCAAACCGATTGTCGTGGAAGACGCCGACACTGCGGATTACTCAGGCATCGACATTGCAATTTTTTCGGCCGGCGGCTCAACCTCCAAGGCACTGGCTCCCAAGTTCGCTGCTGCTGGTGCAGTGGTAGTCGACAACTCCAGCGCGTGGCGTATGGATCCCGAGGTTCCGCTCGTTGTGAGCGAAGTCAACCCACATGCCATTGCCAATCGTCCCAAGGGCATCATTGCCAATCCGAACTGCACCACGATGGCGGCCATGCCGGTCTTGAAGCCATTGCATCTCGAAGCGGGCCTCACCAAGTTGATCACCGCCACATACCAAGCGGTATCTGGTGGCGGCGTGGCGGGTGTGTCTGAACTGGAAACCCAAGTTCGTAAAGTTGCTGACGAATCAGCCAAGCTTGCTGGTCACGGCGACGCAGTTGAAATTCCGGCCCCGCAAAAGTTCGTTGAACCAATTGCGTTCAATGTGCTGCCTTATGCGGGTGCCTATGCCACCGATGATGTCGAGGGCTTAGAGGGGTGGACCGACGAAGAATTGAAGCTTCGCAACGAGAGTCGCAAGATCCTTGAGATTCCTGACCTGAAGGTAGCTGGCACCTGTGTTCGGGTGCCGGTCTATACCGGCCATTCACTCTCGATTCATGCCGAGTTCGCCAACCCACTGTCGGTGGCTCGTGCGCTTGAGTTGCTGGCTGCAGCTCCCGGCGTGGTGATCGACGACGTCCCAACGCCGCTGAAAGCAGCCGGCCGCGATGCATGTTTCGTTGGTCGAGTGCGTAAAGACCCAACGTCAGATAACGGGTTAGTGATGTTTGTCAGTAACGACAATTTGCGAAAGGGTGCCGCGCTCAACGCGGTACAAATCGCCGAACTGGTTGCCGCCGAACTATCGGCTCGTTAAGCCTGTAACGATACGCGAAGCGATGCTGGGTCGAGGCGACCACAGCATCGGCTGACTTTCTTCTCTTGAGGAGACGCAACGGTCGCTGGACTAGTCGTCCTGCTTGTCCTTGCGATCGTTTTTGCGGTTGTTCTTGTCGTTCTTCTTTTCGTTTTTCTTGGCTTCGCGTTCGGCTTTGTCCTTTGCCTTTTCTGCTTGACGCTTTGCCTTTTCGGCCTCACGTTCGGCATCTCGCTTGGCTTTGTCGGCTTCTCGCTCGGCCTTCTTTTCGGCCTTCTTTTCGGTCTTGATGACCGGGTTCAACGCTTGGCGGGTTTGCTTGAGTAGATCGGCAGCTCGGTCGAGGTTTGCATCAGCTTGGCGAATTTGCTCTCGAGCGGTTGCAACCTTCACTGCGTTGGCTGACTTCGTTGCCTCAACGCCGAGATCCGGGGCCAGCGAAACGAGCGATGAGCTGGCCGTGCCTGCTGTTGCTTTCCCAAGCTCGATCAACGGGGTGACCTGAGCCAAGAGCGCGGCCGCAGCAGCGGTGTTCGCAACAACAGTGGATGGCACTGGAGTCCCGGCAACGGTGCTCGGTGCAACGGTGCTCGGTGCAACAGTGCTGGGAACCGGAGCTGCGAGCTTTGCTTGCAATTCAGCAACCTGTGTGGTTTGTTTGGCGGCTCGTGCCCACTGCTGATCACAGGCCAGCGCAATATGCACGACCGGCGACACCACGAGGTACACACGCTGGTGGGTGAAGATCTGCTGGTACAGCGGTTTAGCTGCTTCCTTCGTTGTTGAAGACTGGATGGCGGTGTTGAGCGCAACCAAGCTGGCTTGGGTGGTGGCAATGCGCTGGAGGGTCGCAGCGTTTTGGCCGCAGTCAGCTGGTGCTGTCGCGATCTTTGCCGACCACTGCGTCAGGTCCTTTTGGCGTTTGGCGATCTTTTCGGCGGCCTTTGCCTTGATGGCGTCAAGCTGCTCCGGGGCGGTCTGGGCTGCTTTTTCCTGCTGGGCGTCTGAGGAATTGAGCACCTGATCGACCGATGGGGCGGACTGCTCGGACCCTGAAGAGCCAGACGAGGAGTCGGCAAATGCGGCGGTCGGAACCGCCAGCATCAGCGTGGTTGTCAGGAGCGCAGTACCAATTCGTTTCTTCATAGCTACGCAGTGTGGTGATCTCCTGTGACGCGCTCAGGGGGAAGATGTCAGGGAGTTGTGTGGACTCCCCATCAACCTTGACGAGTTAACTACCGATGGTGGCTTCGCTTGATGCCGCCAACGGTGATTCCGTGGGGGGAACAATCGGTGCGAGCGGAGTTACCAGGGTTGCTGAGGTCCCTGAGGTTGCCGAGGTTGCCGAGGTTGCCGGACCAGGCTGACCAGCAGGCGTCCACGTTGGCGTTGGCTTGACCGGGTGCTTCTTGCGCCAGCGTCGACCAGTGAATCGAAGGAGGAACGCTCCAATCAGGAGCAACGGAAGCCATACGGCAATCGTGGCCAGGAAGACGAGCAATCCTTCGCCAAAATTGCGTAGCGCCACCCAACCGTTTTGGAAACCTTCAGTTGGAGTGGTGTTGGTGTCGTTCACCACGGCGACACTTCGCTCGGAAAGCGACACGTTGATAGTGGCAAAGCCCACTTGGTTACGAATTACGTTCAGTTGGCCCTGCAACTGCTCGACAGTGGCTTCGCGAGCACTCAACTCGGTTTCCAACTTGATGATGTCATCAATCCTCGCGGCACCGTTCAACAGTGCTCTCAGTCGGTCGCGGCTAATTGTGGCGGACTTCAGACGGGCTTCAAGATCAACCATGTTTGCGGTGACGTCACTGGCGTTCACACTTTGCGAACGGACCTTGCCCGTCTTCGCAAGCCCGGCCAGGGTTGCGTCGAATTGTGAGGGCTTCATGCGCAGCACCATTCGTGCTGAGCCTTCGTACCGCTCGTCTTGGAGGACGTAGCCGCCCCCATCAATGACTGATTTGCGTAGAGCGTTGGCAGTTGCCGTGGCGTTGTCGACTTCGATGTTTGTCTCTGCGGTGTAGACAACCTCGCGGCGAATTTCGGTAGGTCCGGTTTCAGTGGGCTGCGGCTCGCCAGCGACGTCCTTTTCGAATTCGCCAACCGTTTCGACCGCTGAGGCGGGCTCAGCCGAATCTGCGGCTGCCGACAACTTTGCTGCAGGTTGCGCCTCAAAGGCCTCACCTGATGTTGAGGCTAAGCGGTCTTGCCCACATGCTGTGGTGAGCATCATGGTGGCACCGAGCATCGCAGCAGCGACGAATCGCCAATACGGTTTGTCGGTGCTTTCTGAAGCGTTGGCGGGATGAGTGGATTGTCGCTGCATGGTGGGCTCCCCTTGGAGGTTGTGCATGCTGTGACGACCGATTGAACATATTGGTTCCCGGCCCTTAGTAAAAGTCCCCGAAGTTTGCGGTCGGCCGGAGCGGCGCGGTGATTCGGGGGTCCGATTTCCCTTAGGCTCAAAACATGGGGAAAGGTATGGAGGTGGTTCGGGCGATGGGATCCAGAGTTCAACTGTTTCCTCAGCGAGTTCGGGCCTTTCGTGCGCTTCCCAATCATTCCAAGCGGGTATTTATACGTGCGCTTATCTTGAACCCGGTTTTTCGATTGACGGTGAAGTACCGCGGATTGAAATCCGCTGCGCGGCTCGCTCGTCGACTTGGCGGTGTCACGCAAATCCACGATCAGTCTGAAGCGAGCCTCACTGCCGCCCGGGAAGTGGTGCTCGGAGTTCGCGCTGCTGCAGGCGCCTTGCCGATAGAGGTCGTATGTCTTCCACGCTCACTCAGCGCATGGACCTTGTTGCGACGACAAGGCGTTGGCTCGTCGCTTTTGATCGGATGGGACCACGCCGTTGACAAGCGAACGGCGCATGCGTGGGTCGATGTCGGCGGCGAAGCGGTCGGTGAGAATCCTGATCACATCGCCCGGCTTGCTGCATTCGATGATCCCATTCTTGGTTGCAAATGACGACGACCGACCGAATCTCATTGCATGGATTTACCGTCGCGCCACATCTTCGAATCGCTGCACTTCGCTCGGAGGACGAGGTCGAGATTGTCACCCAAGTCGGTGATCCAGCCGCCGTTGTGCCGAGCCTCGATCCACTGATTGCCGAGTCCAGATCTGCCGATGATCCAGAACTCGTCTTGATGCGCGTGTCAGGTGGCAACCCCACCTACGTGATCGACTGGCCAGGGCTGTTGGCTGCCAAGATTGAGGCCCAGCAATATCCATCAGCGTTGCAGTTCGCCATCCCACCCACAGTTCCAGCAACGTTCGAATCACTGCTCATTTCACCTGCCGTAGGTGTGCTTGCCACCTTGCAAGGCAGTTTGGTTTTGCATGGATCAAGTGTAGAAATCAATGGCAAAGCGGTGACCTTGTTGGCTGAAGCGGGTGGAGGGAAATCGTCAGTGACGGCGTTGCTTTGTCATGGAGGAGCTCGACTCATCACAGAAGATGTAAGTACGCTTAGTTGCAGTGAACAGGATTCAGTCGATCAGGTCATAAGCGTCTACTCGGGCATTCACGAGATTCGTCTTCGCTCGACCAACGCTTGGATTTCGCATCTGGCTGGGCTGCCTCACTCACGGCACGATGTTGATGGTCGAATCGTTTTGTGTCCCCAACCAACCGAACGATTCCACACGCCCGTTCAAACAATTGCACTCGTACAACTTGATCGACACGCCACCGCAGTCCGCACTACGAGCGTTTCGCCTCCGCACGCAGTGGCGCTGTTACTGATGTGTCAACGGACCAAGATCGTCTCGTCACATCCGTTGGCTATTGCAATGCTTGATCAGGCCGTTCGAGTGGTCTCGCAGGTCCAGGTGAAAGTAGTGACCGTTCCATGGGAAATTCCACCTCAGCGTTTCGGGGTCTGCACGTATCAGCTGAACAGGCAATTCAGGTTCTGGTTGGGGTCCGAACATCGTTGTGTATTCTGTCGTAC
>JANMEI010000147.1:0-12981 GCA_031376865.1 Acidimicrobiia bacterium
GTTTTCCACACAGGCATCGACCATCGCAGCGACAGCCTTGTCGCGGTCTCCGCCACCCAACGACTGGACTTCATCCTCGTCCAACGGAAGATCGGTGGTGAGGTACTGCACGAAAATCTGCCGCGCCGACGCCTGGTTGGGCCGCTCGATCTTGATCTTCACGTCCAATCGACCAGGGCGAAGAATGGCAGGGTCGATCAAATCTTCACGGTTAGATGCACCGATGACAATCACGTTGCGCAACGCTTCGACGCCGTCGATTTCCGCAAGCAACTGCGGGACGATGGTGGACTCCATGTCAGACGAGATGCCGGTTCCGCGAGTACGAAACAGCGAATCCATCTCGTCGAAGAACACAATGACCGGAACGCCCTCTTCGGCCTTTTCACGAGCACGCTGGAACACCAACCGGATTTGCCGCTCGGTTTCGCCAACGTACTTGTTAAGCAGCTCTGGACCTTTGATGTTGATGAAATAGCTGCGTGCTGCTGGCTTGCCGGTGACCTGGCTGACCTTTTTGGACAGCGAGTTGGCCACGGCCTTTGCGATCAACGTCTTGCCGCAACCTGGAGGGCCGTAGAGCAAGATGCCCTTTGGTGCAGGCAGGTGATGCTCAGCGAACAACTCTTGGTAAACAAACGGCAGCTCGACAGCGTCTTTGATCATCTCGATTTGCGAGTCGAGGCCACCGACGTCTTCGTAGGAGATGTCCGGGACTTCTTCGAGGACAAGTTCCTCCACTTCTGGCCGAGGCAGTTTTTCGAGGACCAGGCTCGACTTGTTATCGAGTAGCAACGAATCACCGGTACGCAAACGAATTTGCGAAGCCAACAGCCCTTCGCTCAGTTCGACAACACGCTCTTCGTCGGCCCGTCCGGTGACGATTGCTCGCACACCATCTTCAAGCAACTCTTTCAGCGTGACCACTTCGCCAGCGCCATCGTTGGGCCGGCTCATCACCACGTTCATGCTTTCGTTGAGCACGACCTCTTCGCCGCGGAAGATTGACTCGGCTTCGAGGCCGGGATGCAGGTTGACCCGCATCTTGCGCCCACCGGTGAACACATCGACCGTACCGTCGTCGTTACGAGCCAGGAATGTGCCGTAGTTGTTAGGAGCCTGAGTGAGTTTTTCAACCTCTTCACGAAGGTTGGCAATATGCTCACGAGCCTCACGCAGCGTGAAGGTGAGCTTCTCGTTCTGCGAGACCGCTCGATTCAACTCGCCGGTCACCTCCAGAAGTCGTTCCTCCAGGCTGCGTACCCGTTTGGGGGCGTCGGCCAGTTTTCGACGCAACGCCACAATCTCTTCTTCAAGTGATTTGACGTTTTCTTGGAGTTCGGCGACTTCGCGCTCGTAGGCACCAAGGCGATTTTGAAACTCGGACTGTGACATGTGTTGCTGAGACCTCCCCCGAGGCAAGCTCGGACCGTAATGGGTGTTTCGGCTGAACATCAGGCCGCCACACACCATCGCTGATCTGACCATAACGCTCGCGCCGCGCTAATTCATGCCTCATCTGGGGGACAATTCCCTGTATTCGGACTGAACACTGTTTACGATCAAAGAGAGCGATACCAACCGTGACATCTGGCAGGGTTCAAGTTGTAGCTCTCAACCACCGATAGTGTGTAGACACCCACCCCGCAAAATAAGGCAGGAAACGAAACATGAAAGTCTGGATCGACCAAGATCTGTGCACCGGCGACGGTCTCTGTGAAGAAATTGCTCCCGACGTCTTCACGTTGCTCGACGATGGTCTTGCGTACGTCAAAGAAGGCGCCAAGGTATTTACCCCTGGCGGCGCTGACGGCCTGGCCAACTTCCCTGAAAGCCGCCTTGACGCCGTAGTGGAAAGCGCCGAGGAGTGCCCCGGCGAGTGCATCTACATCGAGCCATAAGGTTCGTTACTCCACGGGCTGGTAACAGCCCCACCGTCACCTGATCGGCTTCGGCCGGTCAGTAAGTCACACTTCTTCGGCGGGCTTCGGCCCGCCGTTGTCGCGTCCGCACTCCGTCTCCCTCACAGGTTGTTGAACCGTTTGTCGCGCCGGACGCGACAAACGGTTCAACAACCTGCGAGAAAATCCGTAGGGGTGCTTACTAGCATTTAGCTGCGTTTGTGGGTCGGTTGCGATTCACGCTGGCGAACATGCACGCTGAGTGTCAGCGAACGCTTTCACGTCGTGTTCACACTCGACCGTTCACACTCACACCGGAAGAATCGAGACCTCATGCACGTTGTGTCCCCCCACTTTGCACCTGATATCGATCCAGATGCCAGCGCGCCGATCGACCTGACCGATGCCACGACTCCGGCTGCTCAACCGCTCGTCAAGAAGGAACGGCTCCTCGGGGTTGATGTAGCCCGCTCGTTGGCGATGTTGGGCATGTTATATGCACACTTTGGAGATGCTGCGAAGAACTCCAAAGCAAACGTGTCGCACATCGTCCACTTCATGGATGGCCGGGCAATGCCGCTCTTCGTACTCCTGAGTGGCATCGGCGCCGAACTGTTGCTACGACGCAGCCAGCGCCCCATGCGTCAGATGCTTGCTCGAGCCGCCGTGATGATCCCGCTCGGCCTGTTCTTCAGCTTCATGCAAGCAGGACCCGCCGTTATCTTGCAGTACTACGCACTTTTTTTTGTGCTCGCTGCGCTCATTCGCAATGCGTCGACACGATTGCTGCTACTCGGCTCCATCGGTGTCTTGGTCGCTTCGACGGTGATGCGATTCACCGTGTTCTCGCGACTCCCAATCCCCTTCTGGTCTGTCGAAAATGCTCCAACGTGGGGTGGACTGTCGTATGTGAAGCGCCCCGGCATGCTGCTACTAGAACTCACCGCCCGGGGTTACTATCCGGTGTTCCCGGCCTTCGCATTTTTCTTATTCGGGATGTGGTTGGCCCGCCAGAACCTGTCCAGCACCCGCGTCCAGGCGACATTGCTGGCCGGCGGCTTGGCCGTTGCAGCAGTGATCTATCCGCTGGGATGGGCAACCGATTCGCATCGTTCGTTGACCAAGGCCGAAAAAGAGCAACTCGGGCCGCCGGGAGAAATGGCAATCCGGGCAGCAGTGCTCGGATTTACCTTGGAACAAGCGCTGCGCTACCAGGCCATGGTCATGGGCGATAGCTACGACGGAATGGTCAACGACCTCGCCAAACGAGAGGGTGCAACACCCGATCAAATCAGCCAGCTGATCAAGCAGGTGGATCAAAGCCCACCACTGAAGAAGCTACGCACACCAACTGCTTGGTCGTTGCTGAATGTACGTGGTCATTCTGAAATGCCTGGTTGGGTGATTGCGTCGGCTGGATTCGCCACAGCAGTCCTTGGAGCGTCGCTACTTCTCGCGCAGCGGTTCCGCAAAGCAATTCGCCCACTAGCAATGGTGGGGCAACTGTCGCTCACGATGTACGTGTTTCACCTCTACCTCTTCCGCAGCCCGATGAAAAGGTGGCCGTGGGAGTTGTCGGCCAACCATTTGATGCTGCTCACCACTGCAGGGTTTGCTGGCTTTGTCCTTTTTGCCAACCTGTGGCGGTGGAAGTTCACCGTCGGGCCCGTCGAAGCCCTCGTCCGGTTTGCGGGCCGCCTCGGCGAAGGCCGAACTTCCTCCTAGTGAACGACTCTCATGTCTGAGGCAGTGTTGGAATGACCGGCAGCGTCGGGATCACCGGGATTTGTGGTGCCTTCGGGAAGCGGAGTCCGTCAAGCTTTGGGATCTTTGGCCACAACGACGTGTCAATCGGCAACGGAGCTAACCCGACGGATGTACGAAGCGCGCTGACTATCTTGGAATCCTTCGCCGCCGTCGATGGCCACCCCGGCAGCAGAAACATCACCGGGACAGCCAACCACAACGTGATCCCGACGCCAACCACCCCAACGCCGAGCCCGGCCAGCTGATCGGACCGCTGTAACGTCTTCGTGGGTATGCGGTCACGTAACCATCTACCGGCAAGCCCACCGATCAACCGGCCACCGATCCACCCAATTACCAACGAAGCCAGCACCGCTAACAGCCGAGGGGTGCTGGATGCCCCAGGCAAACGTTGGCCAATCCAATCGACGTTACGGGCACACAGCAGCACACCGCCGATGGCTCCCAGACCGGTCACCACTCGAACCAGCAACCCTTGGCGCCAACCACCGACCGCCGCCGCCGCCGCCGCTATCAACACAGCTATATCAAGGGCGTTCACAGATGTTCGTCAATCGCCTTCCACAGCGTCTTCAATGGCGACCGACGCAAGGCGCTCGACCTCGACCTCGACCTCGACCGGCGGTACAACGTCGTTCATCGCTTCGATGAACTCACCGCCCTCACCCATAGGAAAACCAAGATCGGCCTGCGGGGCAACACCCTTCTCACCCAACTCGCCAGGTAATAAGCGCGCATGAGTAAGGAAACCGGTGTGCGCAACCATGCGATGATCAGGTCGAACCGACATCCCCTCGATATGCCAACCACGGTTCAACACCTCGACCGTTTCGGCCAAGGCAAACCCATGATGGGCCAACGCCCGACGAAACCGTGCGGTCTGGTTGATGGTCGGCAGGTAGGCCACGATGATGCCACCCGAGCGCAACGACGTAGCAGCATGAGGCACCACATTCCACGGCTCGGGCAGGTCGAGCACGACCCGATCGAAACCGGTCTCGTCGATACCGTCATAAGCGTTACGAATCTCGACGCGGTACTTGTCAAGGTAGTCAGTTCCTAAAAACGCCTCGACGTTTTGCCGAGCCTTCTTGGCAAAATCCTCGCGAATCTCATAACCAACCACATCGGCGCCGGCACGCAACAGTGTCATCGACAGCGCACCCGATCCAACACCAGATTCCAACACTCGGGCACCCGGAAAGATATCGGCCAAAAACAGGATCGGCCCCAGGTCTTTTGGATAAATCACCTGCGCACCGCGAGGCATCTTCAACACAAACTCAGCCAACGTCGGACGGATCGCAATGTAGCGACCACCCAAACTGGACTTCACCGTGGTGCCCTCTTCGTTGCCGATCAGCATGCTGTGCGGCAACACACCCGAATGCGAATGGAACTCACCCGTGTCAGACAGGGTGAGGAGATACTGGCGCTTTTTGGAATCAACGAGAATGATGCGTTCGCCGGCCTTCAACGGGCGGCTCACGCTGAACGCTTCCTGGCTTGCTTGGCAGCAACCTTGTTGAGCTTCTTGGCTTGTTTGCCTGCCACCTTGACCGCTTGCTTACGGGCATGGCGGGTCAATGGCTTTTTTTGAGCACCCAGAGCAGAAGCAGCCGCATCGAGCAATTGCGTGACCGGAGAACTGGTGGAGGACTTCGCACTTTGCGACGCCATCTCGGCAATCAACGAACCTGCCATCCGCTTGTGCAATTTTCGGGACTGGCGGCCCGCCTTACCCAACGCCCTCGGATCTGACACTCGTAGCTGAGCCAGCAACGCAGCCTTCTTCGCGCGTTCCTTGGTGACCTTCTTGGTGGCCGCACCCGAGTGACGGATCTCGATGACTTCACCCGGACGAATACCATCAGACAAGATCGACGTACGTTTCCGGCCACCCACCTTCTTGCGCAACGTGTTCAGCACACTGAGCGTGCCGACGACAGCCCAAAACGGCGACGAGCCGCCTTTGCGCATCACATTCGTTCGAACAATGGTTTTGAAAATCGACATCAACGATCCCCGCTTAGCCGCGACGGACTTCGATGAACGACAACGCGGCCTTGCCGCGACTGCGTCCAAGCAGGAACGCCAGCAACACCAACACAATCGCCACCACCCCGACGGCGGCGACACCGGCGCCGATCGTTGATTCCTTCACCGTGTCAACGTCGGACTTCAACGACCGAAGTCGATTTTCCAAGTCACCGCGATCGATTTTTCCGGCAGGTGCCGATGGCTTACTCATAGCTGCTCCAACTTCACTTGCTGACTCATTTGGTCACGGACTTTGCTGCCCGTTTGGCTGCTAGGCCAATGAACACCAACAACAACACACATACCAGCACACCCAGCAGATAAGGGATCCACGTCAACGACCCGTCGAAACCACCGCGCTTATTGTCGATTGCACCGGTAGCTGCTTGGATACCGCGCAACGCACCGAGTGCCAACAGAAACAAACCGGTCGCAAAACAAATTGCCGATGCAAACCCAAACGCCGCATATCGACCCAACCCCTTGAGCGGAGCCACGGTTTCCTGCTTGGCGTAGGTAATAGCCATCGAGGCAAGTTCCTTAACGCCAGTCACACCCGAAGCCGTTGAAGATTTGGCAGCGTTGGGGTTGATTTGACGAATTCGGTTGGATGCCTGAGACAGCATGGACGTTGGCGAACTCGTCTTTGCGTCGGATTGTGGTGCCACAGGTTCTCCTTGATCGAGCATGGCTGCGAATCAGCCGTTTGCCAATCTATTCGCTAGGACGACCCTGGCGTCTTCCAGAAACCCTCGCAACAGATTGACTCGGTCAGTCAGCGTATCGGCGCTGAGGAGTGTCAAATCGTCCATCGGGCCAATAGGAGCCAACCCACACGCCTGCCACAACCGTACCTCGGGGTCATCGTCGAGTTCGATGGTGGCCGGTGCAGTTGCAACATCGGCCTCGGAAGCAAGCGCCAGCACCCGGCGTAGATCCTTGACGGCGGCGTCGATCTCGCTGATTAGCGGTGAGCCTGACAGGCTTCCGTGTTCATCGTTGTCGATCGTTTCAATCACCGCTTGCGGGTACGGGGCGTCAGGCAACCACTCCAAGACCCGGCAACGAGACACCCCAGCTGTCTCCAAGACCCACCGACCATCAGGAAGCTGTCCCGCTTCAAGAATCCGAGCAATCGTGCCTACATTGAAGCGCCGATCGCCACCGCCGACCTCAGAACCCCGCTCGATCAACGTCACCCCAAACTCAGGATCATCTTGAGTAATCAAGGTTTCGACCATCGTGCGGTACCGAGGTTCGAACACGTGTAGGGGCAATCCGAAGCCGGGAAACAGAACGCTTCCGAGAGGAAACATCGGTATCCGCCTCGGAGTCATCAACAGCGAGGATAACGCCACCGCCGAACCTGCCGATACTTCTCGTGTGGCATCACGCTGGTTCACTCGATTTTTGACGCTGTTCACCATCGTGATCTTCGGGGCAATGGCGTGGTTTGGGAGCCAACACCAGTTTGGGGTGACCACCAAAGACCACCCGCCTGGAGTGCTGGTGGCTAACCCTCCGGGCCAATTCCCAACCGCCAAAGCTCCTGTCCAGCTCAAGGGTTTCCAGGTCACCCCTCGGGCCCAGTTCCAACTCACCGCACGAGTGCTCGCCAAAAAGCGATACCGCTTCGACACCCAATCGGACCTGATTCCTTACGACTTTGCCCTGGGCTGGGGCGTCATGTCCGATTCTGCGGTGTTGGACCGCCTCGACATCAGTCAATCTGGGCGCTGGTACTTCTGGAGCTACTCGGGAAATCCACCAGCCGACCCGGGTGCGATTACCAACAGCTCGGCCAACATGCACCTGATTCCGTTCGACGACCAAGTTCGGAGGGTTCTCGATGATGCCGTGGTTGGTGACATCGTGACACTCACCGGTGAATTGTCTGACGTTGCAGGAAAAGGGATGACCCTCGCTTCGTCGCTGACCAGGTCAGATTCCGGTGGCGGCGCCTGTGAAGTGATGTTGGTCCGAACAGCGTCGATAGCCAGCCCACCCAGCTAGTCGATTGCGCTAGGTTCGGCCCATGATCCGAGTCAGCGTTTCTTATCCCAGCAGCGACACCAGCACCTTCGACCACGAGTACTACTCCGCCACCCATGTACCACTCGTAGCCAAAACCTGGAATCCCCTCAGCACCACCGTGGACAAAGGCGTCAACGGCCCCAACGTGGCCGCTGTGCATTTCACGTTCGATTCGCTGGCGGTGTTTCAAGCAGCGCTCGGACTACCCGGGACTGCAGATGTCATGGCCGATGTTTCCAACTACACCAACATCGAACCCGTGATGCAGATCTCGGACATCGTGTCGTAGAAATACATTTCAACGGAGTCGCTACGACGCAGGTGATTCACCGGTCTCGGGAAGTAAGGACCGATCGGCCTCGGGTGGTGCAATCGCGCCGATATCGAGCGACCGTACCCGTGGCGTCACCGTTGACGGGGGCGTGGCGGTCGACCCAGCAATCGTCGTGGGCGGCGTGGGCAGGTATTGCGGGTAAGCAGCAACCGCTACTGCTAACTCATCGCCGGTAGCCACACCGGGAACCCCAGCTGGCAACTCGTTGAGCACCATGGCAAATTCCACGCGCCCGGCGCCCTGCGTTTCGATATCGCCCACCAGAGCCGATACACCGTTGAGGGTGCCGGTCTTGGCCCGCACTTTCCCGCGCACCCCGTCGGCCTTCATACGGGCAGCCAGCGTTCCTGATTCACCACCAACCGGAAGCAACGTTCGCAATGACTCCGGAGCAACCTCAATTGCCTGCACCAGGGCCATACAAGTGACCTTGTTTCCACGATCCAGACCGGAACCGTCGATCAGCGTTAAGTCAGAAGGGTTGATTCCCTCTTCCGTCAGCACCGCTCGAACCACTTCAAGCCCACCAGCGGTGGTTCCGGGTTTGATCCCTTTAACCACGCTCAGATGCTTCAGCATCATTTCGGCGGTGTTGTTGTCTGACTCGCCCAGCATTTGTCCAACGATGTCAGAGACAGGTAGCGATGACAGCGACGCCAACTCGTTCCCAGCCACCGGCTCGTCGGCACGAACAACACGGGCCACCCCGCCAATACTGATCCCCTTTGCCTTCAACAACTTGGCCATCACTTCAGCGGCATTGAGGGCAGGATCTTCCGTTCGACGCCAGGTGCCACGTCGTTTGCCGGTATTAAAAAAACCATCGTTGAGCGAGAGTCCACTCAGTGGACCGACTTCGTTGTTAGTCAGATACGAACTCTTCCATGACGCAATCGAGCGCTCACCATCAAAGATTCGATCATCGCCAACAATGTCGCCGGTGATGGTCTTGATGCCAGAAGCAGCCAGCTTGTTTGCGAGGTCCTCATAGGAACTCGCGAGCTGCGGCTGCGACTCGAACGTCAACAGATAATCCTGGGTAGCAAGCAGCGGGTCTCCCCCGCCCACAATCTGGACGTCACCGGCAATGGTCCCGTTAGCTGCAGTTGCGGTAGCCAACACCTTTGTCTCGAAACGCATGTCGGGCTTCAGGGTGTTCAGTACCGCAGTTGCCGTAATCAACTTCATTGTCGAAGCTGGCACCACCGGCCGATCGGGACCCTCCGCAACCAAGGTCCGTCCTGCTTGGCGAACAATGGCACAGCTTGCCGCTCGGGCGGAACCCATCCGTTCGTTGCCAAACAGCTCGATCAAACGATCGGCAATAAACGAACCACCCGCTGCTTCGGCGAGCACCTCGGGGATCCGACGGGCGGACAGAACCGCGATGGGCGTCGGGACGTCAACCCGATTGTCGATCGCCTCCGCTCGAGAGCCAAAGTTCCTGGTCAGGAGGGCAACATCAGCAACACCTACCCCCAAGATGGCAGCAAGTGTGACTCGAATCAGGTTCTTTACTCCCCGAGTCAACCCGCGGCGAGGGCCCGGAATGACATCCGGCAGGTCGGCTTCCATACGTCGTTTACGCATCACGATGAGACGATGTTAGAAGCGCTCGCCTACCGTGAGGGGTATGCCAACCCTTTCCGAGGCAGCGTCAAAGGCGATGCTGCGCGATTTTGCGTTTCCTTTTGCTGACGAAATCGAGGTGAGCACCCCGGAAGCCGCCATAACTGCAGCCTCGTCGCTTGATCGGGACCACGGGGTGGTGGCCAAACTCTGTGGCGATGCCATCGCACACAAGACTGAACGAGGGCTCGTTCGCCTCGGTCTTCGCGGCGACGACGCGGTCCGCACTGCTGTTAAGCAGCTGTTCGGCGCAGCGACCCCCGCTGACGGACCCGTGACGGTGCTGATCGCACCCATGTTGAAGGGGGCTCGCGAGTTCATTGTTGGGGTGGCTGATGACGCTCAATTCGGCAAGGTGGTGATGCTCGGGGTGGGTGGGGTGCTCGCAGAAGCGATCGCCGACGTGGTGTTTCGATTGGCACCGCTGACGTTGCTTGATGCTCAGGAGATGATCGAAGATCTTGGATCGCAAAAGTTGCTCGACGCGTTTCGGGGCGAACCGGCGGTTGATCGGGACACGTTGTGTCATGCGCTCCTCTCGCTTTCGCAGGTCGCCATGAAGCCAGAGGTGGTGTCCGTGGACGTGAATCCCTTGATCATCGTCAACGGATTCCCCGTTGCGGTTGACGCTCTGATTGAGGTCCGGTCATGACGTCCCTTGCTCAGTCCGCAGGTCATCTGCGCGCATTGTTTGACCCACTCGGCGTTGTGGTCGTTGGCGCGTCAACACATCCAGGAAAATTTGGGTTCGTTGCGTTACACAACATTTTGGCGTGCGGTTTTGAGGGCAACGTTTTCGCAACCAACCTCGAGCGCGAACTGGTGCTCAACATCCAAACCGTGGTGTCGGTGGACGAGCTGCCCGATGGTGAGATCGATCTCGCCATCATTTGCACTCCAGCATCAACCAACGCAGACATTCTTCGGTCCTGCGCGGCTAAAGGAATCAAGGCGGCGTTCATCACATCGGCCGGATACGGCGAAGCAAGCGACGAGGGAAAAGTTCGCCAGGACGAGCTGATCGAGTTGGCCGAGCACATCGGGGTGTTGGTCGCTGGCCCGAATGGCCAGGGCGTCGTGTCCACACCGTCAAAGCTCTGCGCGCAGATCGTTGCCCCGTTCCCGCCGGCCGGCACCATCGGCATCGCCAGTCAAAGCGGTAACTTCGTGTCAAGTTTCCAAAACTGGTCGGTCGGCAGCGGCATCGGGGTGTCACGCGCCGTGTCGGCAGGCAACGCCGCAATGGTGACCGTGGCCGATTACCTTGCGTTCTATGCCACTGACCCGGCCACCACCGTTGGCCTGGCCTATGTCGAAGGAATCGCCGATGGTCGGGCATTTGCAGACCGCTTACGAACGGTGACTCACACCATGCCGCTCGTACTTGTCAAGGGTGGTTCCACTGAAGGCGGCCAGGCAGCTGCTGCGTCACACACTGGTGCGCTTGCTGCTAGCGACAAGGTGTTCGATGGCATGTGCCGTCAGCTTGGCGTCAGCCGGGCCGCCACCGTTGAAGAGGGTTTTGATACCGCGGCTGCTTTTGCCACGCAGCCACTGCCCAAGGGGCCCAACGTCGTGGTGCTTACCACCGCAGGCGGATGGGGTGTGGTCACCTCCGATGCCATCACCTCTGATCGTGATCTCGTGTTGATGCCACTGCCCGAAGATCTACGTACACAGATCGATACGAAGCTGCCGCCGCGCTGGTCCCGATCCAACCCGGTCGATCTAGCCGGAGCCGAAACCCGCGACACGATTCCCGAAGTGATGGAAATGATCGCCGCCCATCCCGACGTGCACGCCATTGTGTATCTGGGAATTGGTATCCAATCGAACCAAGCAAAACTCACCCGTCACGGCGGATTCCATCCTGATCACGGCCTAGATCGGATAGTTGCGTTTCACGAACGACAAGACGCAAGATATGCCCGAGCTGCCCATGATCTGTCAGTGAGGTACAACAAACCGATTCTGACTGCCTCAGAACTTGCGGTCGCCGATCCAACAAATCCGGGGCCGGCTACCGTCAAAGCAACGGGTCGATATTGCTTTCCATCGGCCAACCGTGCTGTCACCTCGCTTGGGCATATGTATCGCCGGGCGCGCTACCTGGAGCGTCGGGCATCAATTAGCCGGGGGTAGTTCTAGGGCAGCGCGAAAGAACGAACGCAGATGCTGAAATCGTGCTTTCAACGCAGCTTCGGCCAACGGGTCCCAGCCGGTGAGCGATTCAAGGAACGACACGTCACTGAAGTAACTGAGGATGGCGCCGTATCCGGTGAGCATCAGTTGCTCGGGGTCATGGCGACGAAATCGCCCGGCATCCATCTCTCGACGAAGGAACGCTTTTGATCGCGCCAAAAACGGTCGCAGCGCCTGTCCAAGGTTGATCGACAATCGACTTCCACCGTCGAGTGCTTCCCGACGGACAAGCCGCACAAAGTCTGGCGTCTCGGCAAAGAAATCGAACCCGGCACCTAACACCCGATCGAACTTCGCCCACCCATCGCCACCCTCGCGAGTTGCGCCCTCGACCCGGTGAAACCAGTTGACCACTTGCTGCTCGAAGACTTCTCGGTACAGGGCTTCTTTTGATTCGAAGTGATGCAGCAAACTCGGCCGACGAATGCCTACGGCGGTCGCAATGGTGTTGAGCGACGTCCCGTCGAAGCCGTTGTTAGCAAACTCCTGCAAAGCGGCCTGGAGGATCAGTTCGCGAGTGGTTAACCCGCTGGTGTTGACGAACTCGGACTTCGCAACTTCGACCGTCGGAGGCACGCTGGCAATAAGACGTTTAGCCACATTGCCACCGTACTCGCCGCTTTGGATCTGGATTCTGCAGTTCCGTAAGCCACAGCTGACACAACTGCAGAATCGACGTCATTTCTCGGATATCGCCTCTGCCTTAGTCGTAGACGTAGACCGCAGTGCCGTTGGAGACTTCGTCAGGAAACCATTCGGCGATGTTCATCGGCAATCGAACACATCCGTGCGATGCCGGGTAGGCGGGGACACTCGGCGCACCGTGGAAGGCAATACCTCCATTGAAATACAGCGGGTTATAGAGCCGACCGAGGTCGCTTTCACGCCAGCCCGAAATTCGACGCTGAATCTTGAATCGACCGACCGGGGTGGACGCGGTTCCGCAGATTTGCTTCTTGGCCTTTTTCGAGTAGTCGCAGTACTTCTTGCCAGACCCGGTTGAGACCGCCACCACACGCCAGAGACGGTTGTTTTTGTACATGAACAACAGTTGCTTGGACTTGTCGACCTCGA
>JANMEI010000240.1:0-5498 GCA_031376865.1 Acidimicrobiia bacterium
ACCGCCACGGCGTGTGCACTTCTGGGCCTTGAGTGCGTGGTGTACATGGGTGCCGTCGATGTCCAACGCCAAGCACTCAACGTGTTTCGGATGAAACTGCTCGGTGCCGAAGTTCGCCCCGTGCACTCCGGGTCCAAAACACTCAAAGACGCCGTCAACGACGCAATGCGCGAGTGGCTGGGAACGGTCGAGTCCACGTATTATCTGCTCGGTTCGGTCATGGGTCCACATCCGTATCCGTGGATGGTGCGAGAGTTCCAACGCATCCTGGGTGACGAAGCGCGCGAACAATGTCGGGTGATGTTGAACGGAAGCGACCCGGACTATGTGGTTGCCTGCGTCGGCGGCGGATCGAATGCCGCCGGAGCGTTTGCTGGATTCGCGAACACTGCCGCCAAACTGATCGGTGTCGAGCCCGAGGGGGGAGCAGCAGTTGGTCATGGTGTTCCTGGCGTTGTACACGGTATGAAGAGTTTCGTGTTGCAAGACGAATTCGGCCAGGTACAAGAGGCACATAGCATTTCGGCCGGCCTCGATTACCCGGGAGTCGGCCCCGAGCACGCCTACCTCGCGTCAATTGGACGGGCAACCTACGTGCCTGCCAACGACGACGAAGTTCTCGGAGCCCTCGCGATGCTCGCCGAGTTGGAAGGGATCATCCCGGCGCTCGAATCAGCTCACGCCATTGCTTGGGTTGCTCGAGCCGCAGGAACCGACGAATTGCCAAGTGGTTCGGTGGTGCTGATCAATCTGTCGGGACGCGGCGATAAGGATGCAGAGCAAATCATGGGCAGATTGTCGTTGTGCGCGACCCGCCCGTGTGTGCCTGTTTGTGATGGTTGTCCAAACCGATGAATCCGGAAGAAGGGCAGATTGAATCCTTGTTCCGTGCCCGGCGCGCCGAAGGTCGAAAACTCTTAGTCCCGTTTTTTACGGGTGGGATGTCTGATGACTGGGCTGATTGCGTGCGCGCCGCGGCCGCTGCCGGAGCCGATGCGATCGAGATTGGAATTCCGTTCTCTGACCCGATCATGGATGGCCCGGTGATTCAGCAGGCATCCACCCAGGCGCTTGCTCGTGGGGCAACGCCGATCACTGTCTTGGCAGAGTGCGCGCGGCTCGATGTTGGCGTGCCGCTGGTCGCGATGACGTCGTACAACATTGCGTTCCGGGCGGGCCACGAACGCTATGCACGCTTACTTGCCGATCATGGGGTTGCTGGAACGATTCTTCCCGATATGGCTATCGAAGAAGCTGCCGATTGGTTGGCGACGGCGGATCGAGCCGGAATCGAAACGATCCTGCTGGCCGCCCCTACCTCGCCCGATGATCGTCTTCGCCGAATAGCTGAACTCTCTCGTGGCTGGGTCTACGGAGTTGGTTCGCTCGGTGTGACGGGCGAACGCGCCGAATTGGCCGAAACCGCTCAACGCATTGCCGCCCGATTAAAAGCTGTTACCGACCGCCCGGTACTTATAGGTGTGGGGGTCTCCAACGCCGAGCAGGCAGCTGAGGTTGCCCAAACCGCTGATGGGGCAATTGTTGGCGCGTCAGTGGTTCGTCGGGTCCTTGAAGGCAGCGGCCCTCTCGGTGTCGAGACCTACATCGCTTCGTTACGCGCCGGGCTCGACGCCCTCTCATCACCGGTGTAAGTGGGCCCGCTCGACCAGCATCACTTCTCGCGACTAAGGTTGAGTGCACCTATCCGCCTCCTGCTGAGGAAACCATGACCGACCCAACCACTCCGCAGTCTGTTGCGGAGGATGCCGAGCGCACGTCCGTACCTTCCGCTGAAACTGCCGCTCCGGCAACTCCGCCCGTCGAATCACCAGTCGCCGACGGAGCCGTCCCGGCTGAAGGGTTCGCTGAGCTTCCGCCTAGCGAACTCGAGTTAGCGGCCCCGAGCGAGCCACTCGCAGTGGAGCCCGTCCTTGATGCGCAAATAGAGGTCACCCCAACAGAGGTCCCCCCAGCAGAGGTCGCCCCATCAGAGGTCGCCCCAGCAGAGGTCACAGCAGAGCCAACTACGCCTGCCGAGTCTCACGATGACAACGGAGTCCTGGCCTACCAAAACGGAGACATCGTGCCCGGCACGGTGACCGCAGTTCGTCCTGACGGGCTCGATCTCGATCTCGATGCTGGTCGGACCGCCGTGGTGCCGGTTGCAGAATTGGTAGCTGGTACTTCGCCCGCAGTGGGCGATTCGGTCGAGGGCACCGTGATCCGCCGTCAAGGGACCGGACGATACGTGGTGTCGCCCAAGCGTGCGGCGCGCTCTCGGGCCTGGATTCGAATTGTCGCGGCTCAAGAGTCTGGCGACGTCCAGTCTGGGGTGGTGACGGAAACGGTCAAGGGGGGTGTGATTGTCGACTTGGGCATGCGTGCTTTCCTCCCGGAATCGTTGATCGATGTTCGTCGGGCAGGGAAGCCCGCCGACTTGATCGGTCAGACGGTTCAGGTCATTGTCATCGAAGCAACCAAGAACTCCGATCGTCCGGGTGAGCGAATCGTGGTCAGCCGTAAGCCGTTGATGGAGAAAGTCCGCGCTGAAGAGCGAGCAACGCTCATTCAAACGATTTCGCCTGGCGATCGTCGGCGGGGGCGGGTCAGTGCGTTGGTTCCATTTGGAGCGTTCGTCGATCTTGGCGGTGTTGAGGGCTTGGTTCACGTATCTGAGTTGGCGCATCGTCAAGTGGGGACCCCCGATGAAGTGGTGAAGGTCGGTGACGAAATCGACGTCGTCGTTCTTGAAGTCAACCCTGAGCGCAAGAAGATCTCGCTGTCGAGGAAACGTGCATTGCCCGATCCGTGGGCGGCGTTTCAACAAGCCCATCAGGTGGGTGACCTCGTGTTCGGATCCATCACCGGACTGGCAGCGTTTGGCGCGTTCGTCAAGCTTGAAGGTGAGGAACTCGAAGGGCTCGTGCACATCAGCGAACTCTCCAAGTTCCGGGTGGAAGATCCGTCCGAAGTTGTCGCCGTTGGCGAAGGTGTGTGGGTGAAGATTTTGGAGATCACCCCGGAGAAGCGGCGTTTGTCGCTCAGCCTTCGGCGGGCACTCGACTAGCCGACGAATTCGTTCCGAACTGACATGACACGAGGCCCTGCCGTTTGGCAGGGCCTCGTGTCGCGTGTGCGCCCGTTGAAGGGTTCGGCCCGATCAGCCGTTGCCGCCAGCTGCCAAAATATCGCCGGTGATGGTTTCCACCTGACCGCGAAGTGCTTCAAGGGCGGTCTGGCACGCCCCTAAGGCGGTTGATGCTGCGGGCCAGGCGTCAGACCGGAACTGGTTGGCCAATGATCCGTCCCAAACATCGGGCTGCGACAAGATGTCGCCTTCGCTTCGTAGCGCTTTGATCTGAGCGGCGAGGCCTTCGTCGAGAATGTTCTTGATTCGGCCAATCGATGCTTTTGCTTCATCGGTGCTGAGTACTCGTGTGGTCATGTGTTCGTCTCCTTGAGAGTGTGCTTACACATGAAATACTACGAAGAGTGCTGAGATAGGTCAAGAGATTTCAATGCATTTCATGCATTTCTTTACCTGTAACCCCGTGGTCAACGCTTTGCGAACGACATCCTTCGCTTCTTTTCTCCTCGGTTGAGATCTCGCAACACGTCACGAGCAGCTTTTTCTTGCCCGTCCATTCGTTCGGCAATCAAGGCTCGTCGCTTTTGTAAGTCTGCATAGGTCAACGTGTCGACTGATGCTTCGACACCAATGGTGGCCTTGAACGAACTGATGTCGATCGATTGTGTATTGATTGCCATGCCGACATCACTCGCGATTTTTGCTCCATGTGCTGTGGCGAAGTGCATTCCAATATCGGTAAGCGTGCCGAACAAATCGAGATCGGGTGCCAGGGTGGCGATAGCCCCATCAAGGAACAACAGATCTTTCACGTACAGCATGAGTTCTTTCGGCATCCTGGCTCCGTAACCAAGTAAAGCCTTTGTGATGTCTCTGACCTCTTTGATGAGCTCATCGGGCTGCATTTTGGTGGGATCTTTCACCGGGCCGTCAAGATTGAGATCGCGGACGACCACGTCAACATCTGTGTCCATAGGAAGTGCACCAAGCTCACACAACGCTTGAATTTGTAGCTTCACATTGTTGGTGGTTCCAGCAAGCATCAACTTGAGAAACGCAAGACGTTTCGTTTCGCCCAGTCGACCGGTGATGCCGTGATCAAGCAGTGCCACGCGACCATCACGCATCACAAAGAGATTGCCGCCATGCAGATCGCCATGGAAGACACCATGAAGCATGACACCCTCAAGAAACGCCACCATTGCTGCGCGTATGACTGCTTCAGTGTCGATGCCGTGTGCCTTCATTCCGGCGACATCGTCAAACGAAAAGCCCTCGAGCCGTTCCATTACCAGGAGCCGCTTCGTGACCAAGTTGGGGTGAGGCCGAGGAACGACCATCGCAACCTGCTGATTAGTGGAACGCAGGACACGACCGGTGTCCAACATGTTTTGCGCTTCCAATCGGAAGTCCAATTCTTCAACAATGGTTTCGGCAAACAGCTCGACGAGTGCTGGTGGATTGGCCAGCGCCGAAATGGGAATACGACCAATCAAATGAGGGGCAAACCAGCTCATCGCACGGAGGTCTTTGCGAACCGACGACGCAACATTTGGCCGTTGGACTTTGACAACGACCGACTCGCCCGTATGAAGCGTGGCGGCGTGCACCTGGGCAATCGATGCAGCGGCAAGGGGTGCTCGGTCAAAGGACGCAAAGACACTCTCGAGCGGTGCTCCAAGTTCTTCTTCGACGGTGCGGCGCACCGTTTCGTATGGCTCGGGCGGAACCTTGTCTCGAAGTTGACGAAACTCCATCACCAATTCGGGAGGAAAGATGCCCTCGCCTGAGCTGATGATCTGACCCATCTTGATGTAGGTAGGTCCCAGCTCGGCAAAGCCCTTTCGCAGACGACGAGAGATTCCGGCTCTGCTAGCCGCCCCGCCCTCACGTCGTTCTTTGAGGCGCCATGTGCCGAGTGCTAACCCCAAGATCCGGCCGGTTCGTATCACACGCGGCCCAGGGGGCAACTTGCCGGGATGGGTTAGCGAAGGCACCAGCGCGTTGGTGCGATCACGGAGGCGATCGATTCCCACCGCCCACGACATCGTGGACTCGTCGACATTCCAAGGGCCTTCGTCGGTGAAGGCATACGTTTCGTTATCAAGCTGCACCGATACTACGTACTGACGCTACGGCCCTATACGCAGCGCATTCGATCGGGTGTAGCCCTTGTCACTCAGGATGGGGTGTGTCACCCGAGCCAGTGATCGTGCTACTCGTCGAGCAGATCAGGTTGTTCTTTGACGATGCGGGCATATAGTGGCTGGAAGTTGAACCAGCCGGCGAGGTGCGAACCAACCTGAGTCTGGGTCAGTTGTGCCATCTCATGCCCGATGTGAATGGGATCGCCTGCTGCTTCGGCCATCAACTGCGTTTGGCACGACCGGTCCATGGTGATGAACCACCA
>JANMEI010000278.1:0-3724 GCA_031376865.1 Acidimicrobiia bacterium
CTCAACGAACTGAACTTCTCGGGCGTCATCGACATTCCCGCTGGCTTCACCAACTGCATGACGTTCGACAACCGTTACACCACCGTTGAACCGCTTCCGGGCCATCCAAAACGGGGTGCCTTTGTTTGGAGTGGTACGCCGACGGAGAACAACGCCCATGCAGGTTGGGTCGTTGAATACGGGACCGGCGGAGCAGCTGGTGTCGGCACCACTTGGGCAAACATCAACGATCGTAAACTTGGAACCTGCGATAACGCAGACTCCGCCACGACGTGGACGGCGGATCTGACCGCAGTGCCCGGTGGCGTTGAAAAAATCACTAAAGTACGTGCACGTACGACTCGCGCCTACACTGTGGCTGAGCAACTCGCTGATATCGCTTTGCCAAATAGCTACGGAAGCTCATACAACCGGTTCACGGTGCTGTTGAAGGTACTCAACACGGCCCCTGGTGGAGCAGTAGCGGCCAATTATCAGAAGGTGAAGGATCCTTCCGGCAATTGGTTTGCTGGTTGGTATCAGTCGACGTACGACGAAACCACCGCCTTGGGCAGTTTGGGAGATCGAATCACCGTTGTCGGTACCCGTATCCGCACCGCAAAGTCGATTGCGCTCAACTCGTACCGAGCTGGCACCCAGCAAGAGTGGAAGCTGAAGAACACCTCGGACGCCTTGGGGATCACCCCAGCTGGTCAAGCCCTTAACGTCAAGTTGGTCGATACACTTCCAACCGAGATCACCTACGTTCCAGGTTCTGCTGTCTGCACTGTTGCCGTCGCCAACCCACTGAGCTGTGACCCAACAGCGGTGGACAACGCCAACGGAACCCAAACCCTCACCTGGGACTTTGGTAGCTTCACCGCCGGGTCTGCCATGAGCGAGATCACCTTCAAGACGGACTCAGAGTCCGTCATCCAAGATGGTGCGTCGCGGGTCAACTCAGCGGTTATCTCAGCTGACAACGACAACTCACCAGAATCGTTCCGTACCGCTAAGGCCACGGCGAACTTCTTTAACCCTGCAGCGTTCAATGCTTCAAAGCGCGTCCTGACCCCGTTGGTTGAAAAGGGAGATCCCATCTCGTTTCGTTTGACCTACGGCAACACCTCGCCGCAAGCAAAAGCGACTTCAGACTTCATCGACTGGTTGCCACACAACGGTGATCCACGTACCCCTGCCACCGTTCACGACGGTGTCATGGAGTTTGTGTCGGTGACCAAGGTAAGTGGCCCGCAGGCCACCACGCTTGAATACTCCAAAGAGCCCTATGCGAGCTTACTGTCACCTTTACCGGGTGGTGGGTCGCCTCGTGACTATCAACCATCAACGATGCGTGCTTCTATCGTGTGGTGCACCGGTTTCACCGGCGGCGCATGCCCAGCATCTGCTGCAGAAGTAACCGGTTTCCGTATCAAGGGTGGCACGATCAACCCAGGCGATAAGACCGTTTTCGACCTTGTCATGAAGCCGAAGGCCACCGCGTCGGACAAGGTAGGTAACTTGTTTACTAACCGTTTCCTTGGAGACGTTTCTGGTTTGTCCTTGTATGTCGAATCAAACAACGTGACCGCCCGTGTTGTCGGTTCATCAATTGGCGACACCTATTTCCAAGACCTCAACAAGAACGGCATCCAAGATGGTGGCGATCCTGGTCTTGGCAGTGCAACGGTCAAGTTGTACGACAATGCTGGTGTCGAAGTTCCGGTCGGACCTGACGGTTTGCTCGACACGGCCGACGACGCACTTGGTGGCATGCTCACCGACGGCACTGGCAACTATAAGTTCGGCAACCTGCACTCCGGTGACTACAAGGTTGGCTTCGAGCTTCCAACGGGCTTCATTCGAACCACTCCTGGCGCAGGTACCGACCGTGCACTGGACTCTGACGCCGCAATTGCGACTGGCCAAACTTCCACCATCACGTTGGGTGTTAACGAAAACCGCACCGACATCGATGCTGGTGTGTGGAAGTTGGCGAAGCTCAGCGGTCACGTCTATGTCGATCCGAACCAAGATGGTTCGCATGGCAGCGGAACCGGCGATCGAGCATTGCCGCTCGTCCGGGTCTTGTTGAAGGGCACCGATGTCGATGGCAACACCGTTGATACTTTCGTGTTCACCGACGACAACGGTTTCTACGAGTTCACCGGCCTGGTTCCTGGAACCTACGAAGTGAGCGAAGGCACCGTTGTTGACACCACGCTGAACGACGCAGCAGACATTGCTGGCTCAAAGGGTGGGACCGTCACGAACGATAAAGTAAGTGCAATCACCATCGTCTCTGGTGACAACGCGATCAACTACGACTTCACCGAAGTTGTGGCCCCTGCGTCGCTGGCTGGTTCGGTCAAAGTCAGCGGAACAAACGCACCCATTGCAAACGTCACCATCAAGGCCACCAACACCGGTACCGGGGAAGTCTTCTCGACTTCAACCGATGACACCGGCGCCTACTCGTTCCCAAGCCTCCCGGCCGGAACCTACAACGTCGTTGAATCCCAGCCAGATGGCTACAACGATTCAATCGATTCGGTTGGCACCGGCGCAACCACCGCAGGAACAACCGGTAACGATTTGCTGAGCGGCGTGGTGTTGAGCCCCCGTGATGTAGCAATCAACTACGACTTCACCGAAGTTGTGGCTCCGATCCCTCCAGCGTCACTGACGGGGTCCGTCAGGGTCAACGGGACAAACGCCCCAATTGCTGACGTCACCATCAAGTTGACAAACACCGCAACTGGAACGGTCTACACAACCACCACCGATGGAAACGGTGCTTACAGTTTCTTGAGCGTGCCACCGGGTACCTATAACCTGACCGAAACCCAGCCAGATGGCTACAGCGATTCGACTGATTCCGTCGGCACCGGTGCAGCAACTCCTGGAACCGGTGCAAACGATGCAGTAAACGGCATCGTCTTGGCCCCGGGCAACAACGCAGCCAACTACGACTTCACCGAGACAGTGATTCCGCCAGCTTCATTGGCAGGCTCCGTCAAGGTGAACGGCACTGGTGCCCCCATTGCCAATGTCACCATCACACTCACCAATACCGTCTCCGGCGCAGTGCTCACCACGACCACCGACGGCACTGGAAACTATTCGTTCACCAACCTTGCCCCTGGCACGTACACCGTGAAAGAAACACAGCCAGGCGCATACGTCGATGGCCCAGATTCACTCGGCACCGGAGCAAACGCTCCTGGTACGTTGGCGAACGACGAGTTCACCAGCGTTGTCCTTGGCAGTGGCGACGTTGCCGTCAACTTTGACTTCACTGAAAATCGGCCTGCGTCGATTTCCGGCTCGGTCTATGTAGAAGGAACCAACGCCCCAATCGGTGCAGTGACGGTCAAGTTGACCAACACCACAACCGGCGCGGTGTTGACAACCACTACCGGTATTGACGGTACGTATTCCTTTGCCAACCTTCCGGCTGGAACCTACAGCCTCACAGAGACTCAGCCGGCTGGGTTCGACGACGCGGCTGACAAGCTTGGTACCGGCGTAACCGGTGCAGTTGGAACGCTTGGCAATGACATCGTCACCGAGATCGTTTTGGTTGCCGGTGATGCTGGTGTCAAGTACGACTTCACCGAAAAGCCAACCCCGATTCCGCAGCCGACTTTTGCCAGCCTTGCTGGTCAGGTCTACGAGTCAACCAGCGGTCGACCAATCGCTGGCGTGACCATCACGGCAACCGGTGTCAGCACTGCTGGCATCA
>JANMEI010000304.1:0-3389 GCA_031376865.1 Acidimicrobiia bacterium
ATCGGCCCCGATCACACCCCGCTCGAAGCAGGTCTGGGTTGGGCAGCCAAAACGAACACCGACATCGCCTTCTTGGGACGAATAGCGCTGATGCAACAACGCACGGCCGGTGTGAAAAAGCTCCTGACCACATTCACGTGCGACCCCTCGGTTGTGTTGTTGGGCCGCGAAACCATCTATCGCAACGGTGAACGAGTGGGCTGGTTATCGAGCGGCGGGTATGGATACACGCTGGCCCGATCCATCGGCCTGGGATACGTGCGCAACGCCGATGGAGTTGATCGTTCGTGGGTGTTGTCGGGTCAGTACGAATTGGAGGCTGCCACGGTTCGACACCTAGCGACCGCCACGCTGTCGCCCTTGTACGACCCAACCAACGCTCGCATTAAGGCGTAGCGGGCTCTGCTGCTGCAGCCAGCAAGTCCTCGACGTGGTGACCTGTTGCTAAGTGCACACAGTTGTTCAGTCGCTCATCGGCATAACTGACAAAGTCCGTGTCGAGTGTGCTGATCGCTTGCTGCACCACGGCCCACATTCCTTCGCGGAACTCGCTCATGATTTTCATCAGTTGCAATCTGGCCTTGGATCGGCTGGACACCGCACCGAAATAGCATCGAAGTAGCTCTTCGTCAGCGTCAGCGTCAAGTCCTATGTTCACCGAGAGATTACCCAGATCGAAGTGGCGATCGTTCATGCCTGCGTACTCATAATCCAACAGCCACGTTCGATCCGCAGCAAACAGCACATTGCCAGGGAGCATGTCGTTATGGCTCGGCACGGCGGCATCCGAATTAGCCGCAAATGCTGCCTCGATCTGTTCGGATACCTCGTGCAGCAGTTCCCAGGTCGAGGGGAGCGACACACCGTGGGCGGTGGCATCTCGAGCGTGCCATTCGACAACCCTGTGGATGGGAAACGAGCCGGCAAGCGAACCCGACCGATGAAACCGCTTGATCAACTCCACCACTTCGTCCAGCCGATCAACAAAGTCAGCGCCGCCAAGATGATGACCGTCCACCATCTCCGTGATCAATGTGCCAACACCGTCAAGGTTGGCAGCAACCGGCGGACCCAGACCGAGTTCAGCTGCTCGCCGGGCCGCTTCGGCTTCGTTCGCCCGGTCTATTCCCAGTAGCTCGGTTCGTTCTCCCGGCTGGCGAACCACGTAGGTAACTCCATCGCGATCAAACGTGTAGTTACGGTTTGTGATTCCTCCCGCCAACGGCGCAAGCTGGAGTTCGCTCAGATCCCACCCAACAAAACTGCGACGAACAGCGGCGCGAAGTGGTTCCAACCCGTCGGGACCGAGACCGTGGCCCGGATCGGGCTCGAAGTCACGCACGCGTTCGCGAGTCATGGCTAGATCCGCTCGAAGTAGCGAGCCCGTTCCCATGACGTGACCGTGGCACCCCAAGCTCGCCATTCGTCCTTTGCATACGTCAACACATGGTGATGAACATCTTCACCAAAGCACTGCTTGGCGAGGGTTGATCCTTCCCACAGATCAATCGCTTCATTGAACGTTGACGGGATGCGGTCAATATCGGCGGCCGTATAGCCATTTCCGAGGTACGGCTCGGGCGGCTCGATCTGATTCTCAATGCCGTACAGACCAGCAGCAATGGTGGCGGCAAACGCGTGGTAGCTGTTGGCATCGGCACCGGGAATGCGATTCTCTACGCGCATACCATTGCCGTGGCCGACAACCCGGAAGCCGAGCGTTCGATTGTCAGTTGCCCAACCCACACCTGTGGGGGCCCACGATCCCGGTTGAAATCGACGATAGCTATTGATGGTCGGCGCAGTCATCAACGAAAACTCGCGTGCCGCAGTGATTTGCCCTCCGATGTACCAACGAAACAACTGACTCATCCCGTGAGCGTCGTGGTCGTACATCAGACTGTGCTTGGAACCCTCAGTTGCCGCCGCTTCCCACAAGGAGGAATGTATGTGACACGACGATCCGGCATCATCGAAGTGAGGCTTCGCCATAAACGTTGCGCTACGCCCATTGAGCAGTGCGAGTTCTTTGACCGCGTTCTTGAAGAGCAGGTTGGTGTCCGCCATCTCGACCGCTTCTTGATAGGTGAGGTTCAATTCGTGCTGCCCTTTGCCAGCCTCGCCTTTGGAAAACTCCACGGGCATTCCGGCATCGCGTAAACCTCGGCGAATTGCACCAAGGACGTTTTCCTCTTTGGTGGTCTGCAGGATGTGGTAATCCTCGACGTAGGGCGAGTTGGGGGTCAGCCCGACATAGCCGCTGGCATTCGCCTCGTCATAGGTCTCTTTGAACAAGAAGAACTCGATCTCCGAACCGATCTTGCAGTGATACCCCTTGGTCAACGCTGCCTCTGTTTGGCGTTGCAGGATTCGTCGTGGCGATTCCTCTATAGGCGAACCACTATCGACATCAACGAGATCAAGGAGCACCACGGCGGTTTTCTCGAGCCACGGGAGATAGCGAACGGTATGGCGATCGACCACCCCACGCATGTCGCCGTAGCCTTGGTCGTAGCTGGTGAAACGGAACCCGGGCACCGGGTTGTTGTCGATGTCGCATGCGATCAGATAGTCGCAGTTCTCGGTCCCTTCTTCGGCTACGACATCGAGATAGAACTGCCCATCTGTACGCTTACCAATAAGTCGACCATGAAAGTCGCCAAAGGCTGCGATGACCGTATCAATGCGTCCATCACGAATATCAGCCTCTAATTGTTCATGCGAAATGTGCGTGTTGGCTGACATCGTTTTCCTGGTTTCTTTCTCGGGTGAAGCTATTCAGGTGTGGTGTACGCGGCGGTGATGCCACCGTCAATCAATAACGATTGTCCGGTCATGAAGGAGGAGTCGTCGGAGGCCAGGAACAGTGCACCCTTGGCAATCTCGATTGCTTCCCCAAAACGACCCATAGGAATGTGCACCAGGCGACGTTGCCGCTTCGCGTCGTCAGACAGAAACTTCGCCAGCAGCGGGGTCAGCACCGGGCCGGGGCACAACGCATTTACTCGGATACCTTCTCGTGCGTGGATGACAGCAATTTCACGAGTCATCGACAACACGGCACCTTTCGACGCCGTATATGCCACCTGAGGAGTTGCTGCCCCAACGTGGGCAACAAAGCTAGCCACGTTGATGATGCTGCCGCCACCCGAGGCGAGCATTGCCGGAATACCGTGTCGGCAACAACGGGCCACACCGGTCACGTTGACATCGAGCGTCACGTCCCACGTTGCATCGCTGGTGTTGGTGACACCATCATCATCGCCAGGCGAAATGCCGGCGTTGTTGTACAACACATGCAAGCCACCAAAGGTGGCTACTGCGTGTGCGATTGCCGCTTTGACACTGTCGTCGTTTCGAACATCGAGGTGTACATACGATGCTTGACC
>JANMEI010000307.1:0-2980 GCA_031376865.1 Acidimicrobiia bacterium
ACCAATTGGTCTGCCGATCTGCGCGATGCCGCAGCTGTCATCGATCACGTTGCCCCGCGAGAGAACGGCCCGGTCCCCATCATCGGGCACTCCAAAGGCGGCGCAATGTCGATCCGCCTGGCCGAAGCGTGGCCTCACCGATTTACCAAACTCGTCAACATTGACGGGATTCCATCCCATTCGCCGCACCCTGACGTGGTCGATGCGATGCAAACACGGTTGGCGTCGGGCGAGCTATCCGGGTGGTTGGATTTTCGTCAGCGCGCTGGCAAAAGCGCTCGTATGCCCGATTCGCTTGAGGGCCTCGCTCAGCGTCGCGCGCGATGGAATCCGCGGCTCAGTCACGAATGGTTGTGCTACTTAGTAACCGTCGGAGGTCGCCACGATGCCGATGGTTGGCGATGGAAGATTGATCCAATGTTGCGGCCAGGCGGTTTTGGTCCGTGGCGTCCAGAGTGGTCCTTAGAAAGCATGGCGCAATTGTCGGTACCGTTGCTTGCCGTGCTGTGCGAAGAACAAGAGCCAATGGGATGGGGCACCCGTCCCAAGCATGTCACGAAGTATCTTCCGCTCGAAGCCGAGCTGGTCATCGCGCCCACCGGTCACTTTGTGCATATAGAGCAGCCGGGGTGGACTGCGAACTTAGTGTTGTCCTTTCTTGGTAGTCCATCATGACGCCGGACCTCACGATGTCGGCCAGCGTCACCTACTTGACTCATGGGCGGGTCCGGCTGGCGCTACACGAGCTGTCCGCTGGAACCGGAGGCTCGGTCCCGTTGTTGCTGTTGCATTCGCTCGGTGGCCGAACCACTTCCAAGATTCCACCTTCGGTCCAACAGCAATGGACAGGACCTGTGTTTGGTTTGGATTTCACCGGTCATGGCCAATCAAGTTGCCCAAGCGGTGGCGGATACTCGTCTGAGTTGTTAATGGCCGATGCCGATACGGCCTTGCGTGAGATTGGCCCAGCCGTCATTGTTGGCTCGGGGCTTGGAGGATACGTTGGCCTGTTGGTGGCTGGAGCATCAGCGGGACGCGCCACCGGTGTGGCCGTGGTTGGTGGCAGCGGATTGGCCGGCGGCGGGGTGCGGCCCGGCAGTGAATCAATTGCGGTGCCACCTCATCGTTCCGATGGTTCTACACCGGACCCATTCGCGCTAGTGGAGTTGTCGACCGATCTTCGCCCGCCCAACTACGTTGCCTCGTTTGTGCGGCAATTTGTCTCTGAAAGTGTCGCCGAGCTGCCCGTGAGTATCTGCACAGCGGCACGTCCGCCCTGGCTTGCTGCCGTAGTGGAGGAGTTCGGTGTTGCTAGCTGTTCGCTGTCAGAAGCGCTTGATCATTTCAGTGGGGACTAGCTGGCGCAGGCACAGGCACAGGCACAGCTAAAGGTACTTATCGATTTGTTTGCGGTTGCCTAAATCGTTCAACCACTAACATTCCAACGTCGGTGTTGATGACCGCAACGCCGATCTGAGTGAAGGCCGGGTCGAGCAGGTTGGCTCGGTGCGAGGTGCTGAGCATCAGGGCTTGATGGACCGGAAGCGGTGCAGGGCCTCGTCCCAGATTTTCTCCGAGCTTGCGCCACTCAGCGTCAAGGCCAATGCTGAGATCGTCCGCGTGACGCAGCTTCCCATTACCAATGGTTGCCGCCCAGGACCTGGCTACTTGATCCAGATCGTTGTTGCGCACCAACAGCCTCATACCCTTGCGGGCGCGCTCAATGTTCGTCAAGTCAATGAAGGCGAGGGCGGCAGCCCCATTGTCGGAAAACTGTGCGTCAGGGGGCGCTGCCGCAGCGGCCTTGGTGGTGCTTGGTCCTGCATTTGCTGGGTTGGCTGACGGGGTCGCCCAGAGCAAAAGAGAAGCGGTTGCAGCAAACACCAGGGTGATTCGGCTGAATCGTGAGTGAATACCGCGCCGTCCGATCGGGTTATTCGACTGGAGGAAAAGTGACTGCACCCGTATTCATTCGGCTTGTTGAGATTCAGACTTGAGCCGATTTTGATCAAAAAAGAGGAGATTCCCAACCGACGCTTCATTTCCTTAACTATGTGCGCTGATCTGCCGATACGCAGATTGTGAGGCTTTGGGCGAAAAAAGGTCAGGAACTGGCGCCGAGCCCCCAGAATTATGATGATCGCACCACCTGGCAAGCGCGTCCATGGCTTGGCCGGGCAGTCAGGGTCCTGCTTGCGATCACGCCGTTTATCGTTGCGTTTGTCGTAACGGCTTCGTTGGGCCGCATGGTTGGGACGTCCCATTGGAATCTTGGTTACCGGATTGTCTGGGGACTTGCAATGTTTGTCGTTGCATCCCTGATCGCAACTTCGATGTCCAAACTCTCAACCAAACTGGTTCCACTTTCGACGCTGTGCCATATGAACATGGCGTTCCCGGAAGAGGCCCCTTCTCGATTGAAGTTGGCCCTCCGAGTAGGTAACTCTGGCAATGCCGATGCGGTGCTCTCAGACTTTCGCGCACATGGCTTATCCAAAGACCCGCAGTCAGCCGCCGTGCAGGTGCTGACGTTGGTCGAAGTGCTGAACAATCACGATCGACGAACACGAGGCCATTCCGAGCGAGTTCGTGCCCTTTCCGATGTTATTGCCGGTGAACTTGGCCTGCCTGAAGCTGATCGGGCGAAGCTTCGATGGGCGTCGCTGTTGCACGATATTGGCAAGCTTGCTGTACCCCCAGAGATTCTCAACAAAAAGGGTAAGCCAACCGATGCGGAATGGAAAACGCTGCAGGCACACCCGATGGAGGGCCACTCTCGCATCGCACCCCTGAAGGCGTGGCTCGGTGAGTGGGCGTTGTGCGTAGAGCAGCACCACGAGCGATTTGACGGAACCGGGTATCCGTTGAAGTTGCGCGGCGATCAGATGCCGCTTGGTTCGAGAATCGTTGCGGTCGCTGACGCGTTTGAAGTGATGACTGCTACGCGCTCATACAAAAAGCCCATGTCATACGACGATGC
>JANMEI010000779.1:0-6107 GCA_031376865.1 Acidimicrobiia bacterium
CAGCGGTTTGGTGCTGGTTGATCTTCCTGATCACGACTCCACCGCCGTTGCCCACAAAGCCGAAGCTGAGCGCCTGGTCAAAGTGGTTGATGTGTTGTGTTGGGTGGTTGACCCCCAAAAGTACGCTGACGCTGCGCTCCACGACGACTTTATTCAGCAATACTCCGGGCATGGGGCGGTCACGCTGGTTTTGCTCAATCAAGCCGATCGTCTGCACGCAGATGATTTACGGAAATGCCTGGTGCACCTGAACGAGCTGTTGCTTGGGGACGGCCTACAAGGGGTGCGTACGATGGCGGTGTCGGCAACCACCAACGAGGGCATCGTCGATGTTCGTCGTGAGTTACAAGCGCGGGTCGCCGAGCGTCGTGCACTCGTCAGCCGTCTCGATGCTGATTTGGATTGGGTGTCGGGTGACTTGGCCGTGTCGTGTGGTGAAGCAAACCCAGCGCCGGTATCGGCGGCCGCGCGTGACAAACTGGTGCGAGCAGCAGCCACTGTGGCCGGTGTTGACACGGTGGCCGATGCTGTTGCTGGCACGTATCGGCACCGGGCCACGCTTGCTGTTGGGTGGCCCCCAACCAGGTGGGTAAAACGCTTACGAGCCGAGCCACTCAAGCGCATCGGCTTAGGACGTGGATTTGGATCTCCTGCGGGCGATGACGGCGAAACGATGACCATTCCTCGATCTTCGTTGCCTGCACCATCAACACTATCTGTCAGTGCGCTTGGTACTGCCGGACGAGACTTGGTGTCAGATGTGTCGGGGCAGTTACCGGAGCATTGGGAACAACGGGTGCGTGCGGTGGTTGACCCGACGTTGGTGCTGCTGCCCGATCAGCTCGATCAGGGGATTGGCTCGCAACCAATGCCGCTTCAGCGACCGCGCTGGTGGACCGTACTTGGAACCATTCAACGCATGCTCGCATTAGCCATGGTCGCTGGCATGATCTGGCTGGCCGTGTTGTTTGTCCTGCGATGGTTCCAGATTCCGGATCCGCCGACGGTCAGACTTGGCCAGGTTCCCCTCCCCACGGTGCTGGCCTTAGGTGGAGCGGTGTTGGGTTTTCTGCTGGCGGTCATCGGCCGACAGTTGGGGGCAATTGGTGCCACCCGGAGACGGGAGCAGGCACGAGAACAACTGAGTGAAGGCATCGCCAAGACCGTCGACGCCAACGTGATTGCGCCACTCAACGTCGAACTGGAAGCACAACGCCGAGTCCAACAACGGGTACTCGCCTTAGGACGGTAGTCGCAGAGCTATTGTAATACGCACTTCCACAGCTATGTGTATGTGTACTAGCCTTCAAGTATGCACATTTCTCTCACCGAACTTCGGCGAACTCCGGGTCCAGCGTTGGATCACGTTCGTGCGGGAGAAGAGGTCGTGATCACCGAGGATGGCATCCCGATGGGCCGTATCGTCCCGGTCGGTCGTTCCACCAGGTACGAAGAACTGGTGGCAGCCGGAGTTATCCGCCCGGCAGCGCGCAGTGGCAGTCCACTCGCCATGCGGGAGTTCAGCGTTGCCGCCTGGGGTCAACCAGATGCAGCTCCGGATGCGCCAAAACAAACGAAAGACAAATCAATCAAGCGGCCTCGCGCCAAGCGAACGGATTCGTGACAGTCGGCTATCTGGATAGCTCGGCGCTCGCAGTCATCATGGTGCCTGGTGAAGCTGGACAGCGCGGCTCTGTCATATGGAACGCACTCGACTCTGCCTGCACGCACCAACTTTCGGAAATCGAAGTGCCCGCTGATATCGGTCGAGACCTCAACAGGTTCGGCTGGGTCTGGGCCGTCAACTTGTTGGCAATTGTTTCGATGACTGACGAGATCCACGCAGCTGCAATTGACCTTGCATGGTTGGGTGCTCCGGTGTCGACCGCTATCCATGTTGCAACAGCAGAATGCATTCAAGTCGACCACTACTTGACCGCGAACGCGATCAGCGAATCATGGGCTCAGTTACGTGGCTTGAACACCATTCGATTTTGAATTGGCGCAACGTAGAGTCCAAGACCGGTACTCGGACTCGGTCGGTAGCTTGCGTCTATCTGCGCTTGCTGGGAACTGGCCGTTGCTTTCCAAAACTTGTTGCGATGGAGACTGCTTCTGCGATCAACAGGTCTTCCACGCTGCGTTGAGTCCATGCAAGATGACCAAACGCTTCGAGGATGACGACTCCATGTATGCGAGCCCAACTTCGCATCGAAATGTCAACGAGACCAGCGGGAACGGTTCCCATCTCGGGGCTGAACTCGGTGAGGTCGATGGTGTTGTCTGCTTCGTCTACTGGAGCGAGATGATCGTTTGCGTAGGCATCGACCAGCAAGGCCAGCATCGGCATACCAAATTGAAGGACAGCCTTGCTGGTCACGCCGCCGGGCGTGGGGCGGAACCCGACCACCGGGGTTCCAAGGATCAGAGCAAATTGTTCGGGGTTTTCTTTTGCCCATTGCCGGTACGCGATGGCGAGGGCAATGACACGGTCGAGGAATACGGGCTCGGCCTGTTCAATTGCTTCGCCGATAGCTTGTCCGAAGCGCCGAAAGCCATCTGCGATGAGTAACTCCAGTAACCCATCACGGCCCTCGACGTAGCGGTACAGACCCGAAGGGCTGATGTTTGCCCCCCGAGCAACTTCTCGCAGTGAGAGTTCGCTTGGCCCCGACCGGCGGAGCTCGACGAGAGCTGCGTCGCGAATCGATTGCTCCAGTGAAGCTCGTAGTTGGTCGCGCCGGCCGGTCATGGCGGCCACTCTAGCGACCGACTCGAAATGTTCGAGAACAACTCTTGCATTGCGAACACTGTTCTCGTATTGTAAAGAACATGAAACGCATTGCGAACAACGTTCTCGAAACTGACCATGCCTCCTGACCTCCACGTGGTTCTCGGATCCAGCGGGGGAGTGGGAAGTGCTCTCGTTGACGTGCTCTCCGCCGAGGGCCGCCCCGTACGGGCAGTCAGCCGTACCAAATCTGACTCAACCAAGGGATCACCTCATCAGATGGACCATCTCTATGCGGACATAGAAACACTCGAAGGCGCCAGGGAAGCCTGCGCCGGGGCCAAAGTGGTGTTCTTTGCTGCGCAACCACCATACGGCGAATGGCCGCAACGGTTCCCGTCGATGACGGAACACGTCATTGCCGGAGCGGCCGCTGCTGGTGCGCGTTTGGTGATGGTCGACAACTTGTACATGTACGGGCCCCACATCGGTCGGCTTCATGAAGAATCGCCACGGAACGCAACGGGTCCAAAGGGAGCAACCCGAATTGGGATGGAGAAGCAATTGCTCGATGCCCATCGAACAGGACGTGTGTCGGTTGCCGTCGGTCGACTATCCGACTATTACGGGCCGCACGGTGTGAACTCGGCGCTATCTGCCCTTGTCGTTGAGCCCGCAGTTCGAGGTAAAGCGATGCGATGGCCCGGCAACCCCGAGCTTCCCCGCACCCTTCACTATTTGACTGACGCCGCCCGTGGACTCATCACCCTCGCCGATCATCAGTGTGCAGATGGAGAGGTGTGGCACCTACCAGCAGCCGCTCCAATCAGCGGCAATAAGTTTATGGCCCTCCTCAACAGTGCCCTCCCGCAAACAGTGAAAGCAAAAAACATGGGAGTGTTCGCCATGAAGATTGGTGCCCTCTTCTCACAAGACGCAAAAGAAAGTGTCGAGATCATGTACCAGTGGACCGACCCCTTCGTCTCCGACGCAACAAAGTTTGTCAACGCCTTTGGCGCACTTCAGACAACCCCTCACGACGAAGCAGTTGATCGCACCATCCGCTGGATGCGCGATAGCTGGCTACCGCAACACTAAGTATACAAACGATACCGTCCAAATCTCCTTACACCCCTGGAAAGTCGATTGATCACATGAACCCTTCTTCGAACGCGTCCGTCCACAACCAAAACGCTCCCGAATTCCCACCCGTCCCGATCCGTCTCATTGGTGCGACACTCGTGATCTTCGCCGTAGTCTCGTCGATCGCCTTTGGCATCCTCTCTGTGTCATTCAGCTTTCCCGGGATACTGCGCGAGTCTGCTGACGAGGTCCTCCCGTTGTTTGCTCAGAACGAATCGACGATCAAGCCAACGTATTGGATTTTGGCGATGTCTGGTTTGGTCTTGATTGCGATCTCAGCCGAACTTGGCAGACTGCTCGCCGCCCGGGCTCCTGGCCCATCACGGATCGTCACCGCCTTCGGCATCGCGACAGGTGTGTTTTGGTCACTTGGCTATGCCCGTTGGCCGATCGCGATGCCGTACCTCTCCAACCTGCACCAGACCGGAAACAAAGAGCGTGCCTCCGAGCTATACGAATTGCTCAACCGGTACGCAGGCATGACGGTTGGCGAGCACCTTGGGTTTGTGAGCATGGGTGTGTTTGCGGTTGCCCTTGCCATTGGGCTGCGACAAGCAGGTATCGGTCCAAAGTGGATGTTCTTCGTTGGGATAGGCGGCGGTGTGCTGATCGCTATCACCGCATACGAGCAATACAACCCGAGCGCCGAGATCTTCGGTGCGCTGAATGGCCTCGCAAACACGATTTGGTTTCTCTGGTTGCTTGCGCTTGGCGTTGTGCTTCTCCGAGCCGAGTCCGTACCCGCGGGGCGCGTTCATGAATGAGATCGATCGAGATGGTCTAATGAAGATGCCAGACCGTGATCGTGTAGATGGCGTTCTGAAGTGGTCCCTGCGCAGCATCCTTGCGTCGGCGTTGATTTGTGTAATCGGTTTAGCGGTCGATCGTCGAGAAGTATTGGGCGACCTGGTCTGGCTGAAGCCACTCAAGTTCTCGATATCGATAGCGTTGTACATCGTCACCTTTCGGTGGTTGCGGCGTCGAATTCCTCGCAGCAAACTGAGCGACCTTGCTGCACTCGTCGGAACGCTCGCATTGGTGGTCGAAGAACTACTCATTGGTCTCCAAGCAGCACGCGCAGTACAAAGCCATTTCAACAACACGACTACCTTCGATTCGTCGATCTATACGGCAATGGCCATCTTTGTAGGTTTGGTGTTTATGGCCGGCGTCGTCTTGACCTGGGTTTCGTTCCGGACACCAACGCTTGATCCAATCGTTCGACCCATTGCATCGGGGGGATCGTTTGTGATGCTGCTTGGTATGGGCGCTGCCGTCGTCATGACCAGTCAGCAAGGTCCATTCCCTGCGGGAATACAAGGAGCTCATTCGGTGGGTGGTCTAGATGGGGGAGCCGGACTTCCTGTCGTCGGGTGGAGTACCAGTCACGGCGATCTTCGAGCCTCGCACTTCGTTGGCATTCATGCGCTGCAAGCGCTCATCGTGCTTGGCGCGATTGGTCGACGGCGTGGCTTGTCTACCCAGCGATTGCGTCAGGTGATTCGATGGGGAAGCATTTCGATCGGAGCAGCAACGGTTCTGTTGGCAGTGCAAGCGTTGCGCTCGAAACCCGTGACGAGTGCGTCGACGTTTGCTCTAGTCGGATGTTGCGGGGCGCTCTTGCTGGTGGGCTTCCTGTGGCCCGTCAGCAAACCCAACCCACCCGGCGCGAGCAGCCTGGGCTTACGATTGCTTGATGGCCTGCCAGCACCGCAAGATGGCGGCGGCTGACGCCTCGATGTCCTCGGTGGTGGTGGCTATGTCGCTGACGCTCAATCGCATAGCTCGCATGCCGTGCCAGATGGTGCCACCTACCCAGCAGGTGCCCTCGGCTTGTGCAGCGGCGATAACGGCGTTGGTGGTGTCGTCATCGTCGAAACGGACCAATGCCTGGTTGATGATCGGTGGCGCCAGCACTTGTGCACCACCTTCAGCAAGTAGCGCAGCAAACCTCGCGGCATGATCGCTGGTTCGGTCGATTAGGTCAACAATCCCTGCCCGGCCCTGCGATGCAATCACTGCCCACGTCAACACACCTCGCGCACCCTGTGACATTTGAATTGATAAGTGCATCAATGGTCGTTCAGCATCGGTGGCGAGATACGGAGCATCGACCACCATCGCTCGATGCAAATCATCTCGACGCGCGCAGATAGCGATGCCACTGTCATATGGAGCGTTCAGCCACTTATGCGCGTCGGTAGCCCAACTGTCGGCAAGCTCGACACCGGCA
>JANMEI010000081.1:0-18057 GCA_031376865.1 Acidimicrobiia bacterium
CAACGAGTTCGAGAAGCCGTGAAAAGCGACCTCAACCTCCTGTTCCTTATTCTCGGAGGTGTATCGCTCCTCGTTGGCGCGATCGGCATTGCCAACGTCACGTTGGTCTCTGTAATCGAACGAACCGGCGAGATTGGCCTCCGCCGCGCCATCGGTGCAACACGCCGCCACATAGCTCGACAGTTCCTCGTCGAAAGCACCGCCATGGGATTCGTGGGTGGAGTGATGGGTTCGAGCCTCGGCACTCTCGTCGTCGTTGGCGTCGCCGCCTACCAAAACTGGACACCGGTACTTGATCCCGTAGGTCCATTCCTCGCACCAGTCGTCGGCGGATTCACCGGTCTCATGGCCGGCACCTACCCGGCGATTCGCGCCAGCCGCCTCACGCCCGTCGACGCGTTACGCGCTGGCACCTAAATCAGACGAACCCATGAATCAATCATTGGCAAGTGCAGATCGAGTATCGAATGTGCAACCCTTGATGAAACCCGCTACATGTCGCTGGGAGGTTCGGCCAAAACCATGAAGATCTTGCTCATCGAAGACGACGTGAAGATCGCGGCCGCACTGCGACGCGGCCTCCAGGGTGAGGGCTACCTCGTCGACGTGGCCGTTGACGGCGACACCGGATTCTGGATGGGAAGCCAAGGAGGATTCGACTTGATCATCCTCGACATTTTGTTGCCGTGCCGAAACGGCTTTCAAGTATGCGGCGATCTCCGTCGCACCGGCATCTGGACGCCCGTTCTCATGCTCACCGCCAAAGACGGAGAACTCGACGAAGCGGAAGCACTCGACACCGGCGCGGACGACTACCTCACAAAACCGTTCTCATTCATCGTGCTCCTCGCCCATATTCGCTCGATGCTACGCCGAACGAATCGTAATCACCACGAAACCGCAACCACCCAACTCGGCGACCTGCGCATCGACCCACTACAACGACGCACGTGGCGCGGTGAACACGAAATACAACTCACCGCCCGCCAGTTCGACCTGCTCGAGTTCCTGTTACGACGTTCCGGAGAAGTCGTATCCAAACAGGAAATTCTCGACGGCGTCTGGCCCTTCGATTTCGACGGCGACATCAACATCGTCGAGGTCTACATCCGCCGTTTGCGCGTTGCAGTCGACGACCCATTCCGACGACACACCATCGAAACCGTTCGCGGGGCCGGCTACCGATTGACGTCCGATACGACCTCGAGTGCGCGAGGCCAAACAGAACAATGAGGCCACATCGTCATTCGATTCGCAGCACCATTACTGCGCTCGCCGTCATGCTCTCTGCGGCGCTCTTCGCGGTGGTTTCTCTCAGCATGAGCGTCGTTCTCAGCCGTCAACTCACCGACAACTTCGACGAAGGTCTCGATCAGCGAGCCGACACCATCGCTGCGGTGATCGCTGACACCAAAGCCTCCACGCTCCCCGTAGAAGAGGACCTCCTCATCCAGATCGTCGACTCATCCGGCCACGTGCAATTGTCATCGTCAAACCTCAACGGCCTACCACCAATCACCCCAATGCAAACCGGTTACTACACCACGACCAACGTCCCAGGTCGCCACGAAACCTTCCGCATCCTCACCCGTCGCATCCAGACGCCGAATGGTTCAGCGTTACTCCTGGTCGGACACAACTACGACGATGTCGTCGAGCCAGTCCGGATCCTCAACAACCTCTTCCTCATCACCGTTCCAATCGTGATACTCGTTCTCGGTGCACTCACCTGGCTCGTCGTTGCCCGAACGCTGCGACCCGTCGAAACACTTCGCGTCGAGATGGAAACCATCCGCGCCACAAACATCGGCCGCCGCGTGTCAAACCCTCAAACCGGCGACGAAATAGAACGACTCGCCCGAACCATGAACGAGACCCTAGATCGGCTCGAATACGCAATCCGTCAACAAGAACAGTTCGTGGCCGATGCATCACACGAACTGCGCAGCCCACTCACTCGAATCCGCAGCGAACTCGAGGTCGCGCTCTTACACACTGATCACAGCGATCCAGCCCAAACTTACGGTAGCGTCCTCGACGAAACCCTTGGCATGCAGCACCTCGTGGAAGATCTTCTCATCCTCGCTCGACGCGACGACGACGCGATCGCCTCAACCCATGCACCGCTCGATCTCGACGACATCGTGCTACGCGAAGCCCGACGACTTCGCGAACGTGGCCGCATTGATGTCGATACGCGTCAGGTCAGCGCGGCACACGTTGTCGGTAACGTCGAGCAACTCACCAGAGCCGTGCGAAATGTATTCGAAAACGCCGAACGTCACGCCACCTGCTTGGTCACCGTAAGGCTTGAAGAGTGCAACAGCCACGGTGTCCTTACCGTAAGCGACGACGGTGCCGGCATTGCCACGGATCAACGCGACCGCATCTTCGAACGATTCACTCGCCTCGACGAAGCCCGCACGCGCGACGTCGGTGGTACCGGACTCGGCCTCGCAATCGCGCGAGACATCATCCACCGCCACGCCGGCACCATCAACGTGGGCAACGACCTCCCCACCACATTCACAATCGAAATTCCACTACGGGAGGCGTGAGAAAACGGACACAGACCACGCAGGATTTCGGGATGGCCCGCAAGACTCAGGCCCGAGTGACCTGTCGCTGCGAGAGGTCGCCCGCCTGGCCAACATCAGTCCGTCGGGGCTGTACCGCTATGTCGAAGGACGTGACGGTCTGCTTGAGTTGTTGATCGCTGACGGGTTTCAGCACTTCGGCGCCACGATCGCCCTCGCCCTCACCTACAAGAAATGGGCGCACGAGACCCTGAACAATTTGCACTCATCTTGGGGACACCGGGGTTCGGGTTCAAGGCCCAACCCGGTAGCGTCACGAGCACGGCGGTATTGAAATTCGGAATGCCGATGACGGCGCTGTTGGTCGATGCCCATGCCTCTGGACAGCTGGCTGTCGTCGAGACGACTGGTGATCCTGTTGACCTCAGCGATTTCAGCCCCATTATGGGGGCTGTGCCAGCCGCCTTGATCGACATCGCGATGCGAAGTTGGTCGCGTATCCATGGGGTGGTGATTCTTGAGGCGTTCGGCATCTTGCTCGGACTGGTCGCGAGGTTCAAGACGTCCCCATTGGTGAAGCAGAGTCGATCGCCAGCAGCTTCGGTAAGCCGAAACGCACTCGTCAGACGTAAACCAGCTGGTGCTCCATCCGAAACGATTCACGTCGTTCGGGCTAGTGACAACCGACAGGTTCTCCTCACACCCCAATACTTGCTGTGCATGCTGGATTGTTCAGGTGCCAGTGGGAAGTTGAAGTTAATCGAACCGATGTCTTGGTTCTTCGGGGGCCCAGTTGCGGCTCGGTGAAACGTTTGAGCAGTTGACGGTGGTGTGTCGGCCTGATCGATGAGTCGACCTTTCCCCATTTCGCTGTAGGTATCTTGATATCAAGATACTTGCTGTATGCTTCTGAGAGAGGTTCTCAACAGGGGCCTATCGCGAGGAGCTGTGCAATGGTTGCAACTGCAGCACCCGGGAAACGCCGCCGTGCAGGCATGAGTTTCACCGACGTGTGTCTCACTGCGTTAGCGCCCATCTCGTGGGGTTCAACCTACTTAGTCACCACCGAGTTTCTGCCTACCGGTCGGCCACTTCTTTCGGGTGTTCTTCGTGCATTGCCTGCGGGCCTGGTGTTGGCCGCCGTGACGCGTCAGCGCCCAATTGGTGTGTGGTGGCTGAAAGCAGCGGTACTCGGGGTGCTCAACATCGGGGGCTTTTTTGCCCTGCTCTTCGCAGCCGCATACCGTTTGCCGGGCGGAGTTGCCGCTGCTGTTGGGGCGATTCAACCCCTGATCGCGGTTGGACTTGCTTCAGTGTTGCTTCGCGAACGGCCCCGATCCATCACGTTGGCAGCCGTTGTCTTCGGTGCGCTTGGAGTTGTTGTCTTAGTGACCCGAAGTACCGAACAACTCAGCGCAATCGGTTTGGTTTTCGCGTTTGCAGGAGCAGCCTCGATGGCGACCGGGGTGGTACTCACCAAACATTGGAAGCGACCGGTCGAGTTACTTGCGTTTACCTCGTGGCAGCTCACCGCTGGTGGTTTGTTTCTCGTGCCGTTGATGTTGGCGATAGAAGGAGTTCCTTCGACCCTCACCAATCGCAATCTGATGGGCTATCTGTGGCTGACAACGATCGGCACGGCGGTTGCGTATTCGCTGTGGTTCCGCGGTATCGGATTGTTGCCGGTGGTTGCGACGAGCGTCCTCGGTACGTTCAGCCCGGTGGTGGCTGCGTTCCTAGGTTGGTTGGTTCTCGATCAAACGTTGAGCGTGGCGCAGATTACAGGTGCACTTACGGCAATTGGGGCTGTTGTGGTGGCACAGCTGTCGATCAGTCGATCGACTCATCAGCCGGAGGTTGTTCGAGCGACGACAGCAACTCACGAAGCAGGGAGCCAAAACGTTGTTGCTGAGTTTCCGACAAGCCACTCATCAACTGAGTGAGGTTTGACGCGTGAGCTGGTAACGCCCGGTCGATCAGCGTACGTCCACTTCGGGTGAGCTTGACGATCACTATTCGACCATCGTCACGAGCCGCCCGACGTTCAACCAGTGCGCGGCCAGCCAATCGGTCGATCCGGTTGGTCATGGTTCCCGAGGTGACCATCATCGAGTTGAGCAACTCCCCGACCGACAACTCGAACGGAGTACCGGATCGACGCAGCGTGGCAAGCACATCAAACTCCCAGCTCTCTAAGCCAAACTCGACAAACACCGAGTCCAACGCAGGTCGTAAGACGCGCTCGAGTCGTGAGATCCGACCGACCAAACCCATTGCCGAGGTATCAACATCTGGCCGCTCGGCAGCCCACTGCCGCAGAATCTCATCAACCGCATCGCGCACCATTGTTACCCGAGCAGGTATGACATCACAGCGTTGCCGTGCTTCAGCCGCTCGACCTCAGCACCGTTGGCTTGCTCCCGAGCGAACTTCACTGCCTTTTGCAACTCAACGACGCGCGCAGCCAACTCGCGCCGGGTTGAGTCCGAGACTGCGCCGGATAGCCGAACGTTTGTCCAGGTTCCGACAATCACATCTTCAGTAAACATTTCAACCTGAGCAGGATGCTTGTCAGTTGCCTCGGCCTTCACAAACGCCTTTGGAACCTTCTTTGTCCTGGTCGTTTGTACTGGGTCAGATCGGTACGATTCGTTTTGCTCATCGAACGTCCAAGACACCGCGGGATCGAGCGTCGGCAGTCCTGCAATCATCGTGTGTAGTGAGACCAGTTCTTTTTCCAAGGTCAACAAGAACGAGACCGGAGCTTGAGCGATGACGACCTGATCCCCCACCACGACATCGGCACGGGCGGACAGATCGCAGTTGCCGAAGTCACGGGTTGCCACGACATTCAGGTACTCGCCAACTGCCACCCGAACATCTGCGAGAACCACCGGGACTGTGGTCTGCACATTGGTCGACTCACCGGGAAGCATTTCCCCTTCGTCGTCCTTGGGCTGGTACGTGCGACGCAAACCATTCAGCATGTTCTCCTTCAGTTTGTGATGTACCTCGGTCATCACTCGAAGCGACGCGGCCCGCTCGCCCTTTTCGATCGCCACAATTTGATTCAGCTTTACCATCGCCACATGCTACGTTGACCACGCAGCGCGAGAGCCTGGCATTTTGCCAAAAGGGCTCTCCTGCAAGCTCATTTTCCTTTTCTTCGTTCTTTTTATAACCGGTTCCAGGGCAGGTTCGATTCCTGCTCCCCACACGTGCTCGCGACGAGCACTTTCGGTGGGGGTAGCCCAGATGGCAGAGGCAAGCCGATCACTGTATTCGCTGCAATCTCATTATCGCCGCGAAGTGAAATCAACTGTTCAACGCAATCGTCCGGAGACCGCGGGTTCGAATCCCGTCCCCTGCTCTGAATCCATTTGGCTGAAACAAGCGTGGAGTGAGAGCAGGGGTTGTCTAGTGGTAAGACGCCGGCGCTCAACATGACGTTGTACCTCAATGTGTTCGCTTCGACAGTCGGCAGAAACGTAAGAAATTACGTATTCAAACTGGAACCCTCGGTCGGATACAACCGGGGGTTCTTTCTTTTCATCAGACCCGTGACGCGACAAAGCGATGCAGCTGCATCGCTTTGATCACCTGAATTGTTCGGTTGGGCGGCAGCCGGACTGCCAGAAAACTCGGCTGCCCAACAACTAGGCAGCAACCTGCAAGCGCACGTTGGCGCGGCGCAGAGCGGTCAGAGCATCGGCGGAGGTATCGCCTTCGGTTTTTGACTTCGATGCTTGTGCCCGAGCAACGTTGATGTCGGTGGCCAACTCGGCAACATCGGACAGGATTGTCACTTTGTTGTTGCGAACCTCGATGAAACCACCATGGACGGCCGCCTTCACTTCTTTGCCATCCACGGTTCGAATCAACACCGGTCCAACACCCAACAACCCGAGATAGGCGGCGTGGCCCGGGAGGAACGCAGCATCGCCACCTTCGGGGCGGCAGATGACAATGGTTGCCTCGCCCGAAAACAGAATCTTCTCGGGAGATACAAGCTCCACGCGCATGGTGGCGCCGGAAGCCATGGTTAGAGCTCGCCGCGTTCGAGCTTGGCTGCCTTCTCGAGAACCGAGTCAAGACCGCCGACGTTCAAGAACGCCTGCTCTGGGATGTGATCGAGGTCGCCGTTGCAAACCTTTTCGAAGCTCTCGATGGTGTCAGACACGGGGGTGAACACACCCTCCATGCCGGTGAACGCCTTGGCCACGAACATCGGCTGCGACAGGAACTTCTGGACCTTGCGGGCACGCTGCACCAGCACCTTGTCTTCTTCGGACAATTCGTCGATGCCAAGAATGGCGATGATGTCTTGCAATTCTTTGTAGCGCTGCAAAATCTGCTGAACCCGGCGAGCAATCGAATAGTGACGGTCGCCCACCACATCTGGCGACAGAATCGTCGAGGTTGAAGCCAACGGGTCCACGGCAGGGAAGATGCCAAGAGCAGCAATTTCGCGCGCAAGGTTGGTGGTGGCGTCGAGGTGCCGGAACGTGGTGAACGGCGCTGGATCGGTGTAATCGTCGGCGGGCACGTACACAGCCTGCAGCGACGTGATCGAGTGACCACGGGTTGACGTGATGCGCTCTTGTAGCTGGCCCATTTCGTCGGCCAACGTTGGCTGGTAACCCACAGCGGAAGGCATACGGCCGAGCAGCGTTGATACTTCGGAACCGGCCTGGGTGAACCGGAACACGTTGTCAACGAACAACAACACGTCTTGGTTTTGCACGTCACGGAAGTACTCGGCCATGGTCAGTGCCGACAGGGCCACACGAAGACGCACGCCTGGAGGTTCGTCCATCTGGCCGTACACAAGAGCAGCGTTGTCGATAACGAACTTGCCTTCTTCACCGGTGGAGGTTTCCTTCATTTCCAACCAGAGGTCGGTACCTTCACGTGTTCGCTCGCCCACGCCAGCGAATACAGACACACCACCGAATTCCTTGGCCACACGGGTGATCATTTCGAGGATGAGCACGGTCTTGCCCACGCCAGCTCCACCGAACAAACCAATCTTGCCGCCCTTCACGTACGGCTCGAGCAGGTCGATAACCTTCACACCGGTTTCGAACATCTCTCGCTTTGGTTCGAGGGTGTCGAATGCAGGTGCCTTGCGATGGATGGCCCAACGCTCGGTAACACCTTCCAGTGGCAGACCACCGGTGTCGAGCGGCTCGCCCAACACGTTGAACACGTGACCCTTGACGATGTCACCGACGGGCACGGTGATACCGATACCCATCTGCTTCACCACTGACCCACGGGTGAGGCCGTCGGTGGCGCTCATGGCGATGACACGCACTCGGCCTTCGCCGATGTGCTGCGCAACTTCGCCGCTGATCTCTTCGGTCACGCCGTCGGCGGTGATCGAGAACACCACACGATGGTTGATCTCGGGCAGCTGGCCTTCGGGGAATTCAACGTCGACCACAGGGCCGGCGATGGAGACGACTTTGCCGTCTACGAGGGTGATGGGTTGTTCGGTCATCGTCATGGTGAAGGTTTCCTAAGTGACTGCTTGACTGGGTTTGTGACTGGGTACTAGATGTTGTAAGCGTGGTTATGATCTGCGGTGCGAGCGGCAAACAGATCGGTGTCAAGGGCACGGTCGGCGAGCAAGTCGCCGCCGCTTGATTGGGCACCCTTGAGTGCTTCGGCGCCGCCGACGATTTCCATGATTTCGGTGGTGATCGCAGCTTGGCGGGCTGCGTTCATTTGCAACGACAGCTTCTTGATGAGTTCGCCAGCATTTTCGGTGGCGGACTTCATAGCTCGCTGACGCGCTGCATGTTCTGAAGCGGCACCCTCAAGCATGGCTGCATACAAACGGCTTTCGACGTAGCGGGGCAGCAATGAACTGAGGATTGATGCTGGATCTGGCTCAAACTCGTAGCCAGAGCCCCCGCCCGAACCGCCTTCTGATCCGTCTTCGCCAAGGTCGATAGGCATGAAGCGCACAAGCGCTGGCTTTTGCGAGCCAGCAGACAAGAAACGGGTGTAGCTGAGTTCGACCTGATCAACTTCGCCAGCCTCGAAACGACCAACGATCGCACCAGCAACATCGCGCGCGTTTTCGTATGTCGGCGATTCGGAGAAGCCTTTAAACGATTGCGTGATGGTGTACTTGCGGAACCGGAAGTAATCCTCGGCCTTTTTTCCGCATGTGATCAGCACGTAGTTCCGGCCGGCAGCAACATCGGCCTGCATCGCACGCTCCGCTTGTCGGATAACCGACGAGTTATATGCGCCGGCCAAACCACGGTCTGCGGCAATGACGATGTAGGCAACGGTCTTGACGTCAGTCTTGGGTGTCAACAGCGGCTGTCCGCTGCCAGCACCACCCGCAGCCAAGCTACGGATGACACCAGTGATTTGTTCGGCGTAGGGCCGTGATGCCTGCACTCGTTGTTGCGCCTTGGCAATACGAGTAGCGGCAATGAGCTCCATGGCTCGGGTGATCTTTTTCGTTGAGGTCATCGTTTTGATACGACGCTTCAGAACGCGTTCTTGTCCACCTGGCATGTCAGCTCCTTTCCCGATTAGTCATGTGCGTGCAGGTCATCTGTGTACGTAACGTTGAAGGCTTACGCCTTGAACGTTGCCTTTGCGCCGTCGATAGCAGCCTTCATACGATCGTCGTCAACCAGCTTGCCGGTGGTTCGGATCTCATCGAGGATGTCTTGGTGCTTGGTGCGGAACGTCTCGAGCAGATGCGCTTCGAACGGACGCACGTCGGCGACGGCAATGTCGTCGAGGTGTCCGCGGGTGCCCGAGTAGATAGAGACAACTTGTTGCTCCACTTTGAGCGGCGAGTAGGCGGCTTGCTTCAGCAACTCGACGAGGCGGTAACCACGATCCAGCTGAGCTTGCGACACCTTGTCCAACTCGGAACCGAACGCTGCGAAGGCCTCGAGCTCACGGAACTGGGCAAGGTCGATCTTCATCGAACCGGCCACACCAGACATTGCCTTGATCTGTGCCGACGAACCCACACGAGACACCGACACACCCACGTTCATCGCTGGGCGAATACCGGAGTTGAACAAGTCGAGGTCCAAGAACACCTGGCCGTCGGTGATCGAAATCACGTTGGTTGGGATGTAGGCAGACACGTCGCCTGCCTTGGTTTCGATGATCGGCAATGCAGTCAACGAACCGCCACCCATGGCGTCTGACAACTTGGCTGCACGTTCCAGCAAACGGCTGTGGAGGTAGAACACGTCGCCGGGATATGCCTCGCGGCCCGGTGGACGACGGAGCAACAACGACATCTGACGGTACGCTTCGGCCTGCTTTGACAGGTCGTCGTACACGATGAGGCCGTGCTCGCCATTTTCCATCCAATGCTGACCGATAGCTGCGCCGGTAAACGGAGCGAGGTACTGGAACGGTGCAGGGTCCGCCGCAGGTGCGTTGACGATGACCGTATATTCCAGCGCGCCAGCGGCTTCGAGTTGTGCAACCGTTTCAGCAACGGTGGAACCCTTTTGGCCGATGGCAACATAGATGCACTTCACGTTGAGGCCACGTTGGTTGATGATGGTGTCGATCGCCACCGACGTCTTGCCGGTCTTGCGGTCACCAATGATCAGTTCGCGCTGGCCACGGCCGATCGGCGTCATGGCGTCGATCACCTTGATGCCGGTCTGCATTGGCTCTTTCACCGGTTTGCGCTTGACGATGCCAGGCGCCTGGATTTCTACACGGCGGCTGATCGGATTGACGATCGGGCCCTTGCCGTCGATCGGCGTGCCCAAGGCGTCGACCACGCGACCGAGTAGGCCGTCGCCCACCGGAACCTGCAAGATCTTGCCGGTTGCTTTAACCAACTGACCTTCCTGGATGCGGGACGAGTCACCCAACACCACGGAGCCAATGGAGTCTTCGTCGAGGTTCAACGCAAGACCAATGGTCCCGTCTTCGAACTCTAACAACTCGTTGACGCCGCACGAAGGCAGCCCGGAGATGCGGGCAATGCCGTCACCGACTTCGACAATATGACCAACCTGCTGTGCGTTGACCTGAGGATTGAAACCCTCAAGCCCTTTACGCAAGGCGGCGGTGATGTCGGCGGGATTAATGGTGAGTTCAGCCATTTCAGGTTCTCGCTTGGTTACTTATTCGCTGGGTAGTTCTAGGACTGGGATCAAGACGCCTTAGATGGCGTCTTTCATGAGATCAAGACGGCGCTTGACGCTGCCGTCGATGACGGTGTCGCCAACGGTGGTGATCACACCACCGAGGATGGATTCATCGAGGACGAAGTTGAGCGACACCTGCTTGCCCAATTGCTTGGACACCGCTTCGGTGAGGCGTTGTTGCTGATCAGGCGTCATTGCGATAGCGCTGCGTACCTGACCGGACGATTTGCCTTGCGACGATGCGGCTTTGGACCGCATCGCAGTGACTATTGCTGGAATCTCTTTGGCCCGTCCCGCTCCCACCAGGAAGCTCACCAGGTTGGTGGTGACGGGATGGGCCTTAGCACCCAGCAGTTCTGACACGACACCCATACGGCGTTCAGCCGGGATGACCTGGTCGGTGAGGGTCTGCGTCAACGACGCGTTTGACCCCATGGCTTCGGCAAATGCCGAGAGTTCAGCTTCCACTGAGCTCAGGGCGCCTTCCGCCTTAGCAATTTCGAATAGGGCGGTTGCGTAGCCCTCGACGGTGCTCACTTCAGGTTGTCCTTTGTTTCGCTGTTCGTGTTCTGGATGATGGTGAATGAAACGTGGAGCTGTTCGCCGAAGCGATCAGCGAGCCAACTGTGAGATGTACTGGTCGACGAGTGCTTCGTTGGTGGCACGGTCGAGGTTTTTGCCAACCACCTTCTCGGCGAGATCGATCGACAGACCACGGACGTGGGACTGCAGTTCGAGCTTCACCCGGTCGCCTTGAGCATCTGCATCTGCAGCGGCCTTGAAGCGAATGTCGGCAGCTTCGGTTTCGGCACGAGCCAAGACGTCTTTGCGGACGGTTTCTGCTTGCGCACGAGCGTCTTCGACGATCTTGGAAGCTTCGCCCTTCGCGTCACCAAGTTGGGCACGATATGTTGCGCCTTCTTTTTCGGCAGCGACCTTGGCATCGGCAGCGGCTTTGAGGTCGCCTTCGATTTTGGAGGTACGTGCTTCGATGGCTTTGCGCGCCGCGGGTAGACCAAACTTGGCGAGCGCAGCGAACACAACGAGGAACGCGATGGACCCCCAAACGATTTCCGACGTGGCTGGCAGCAACGGATTTGGTGATGGCTTGCGGGAAGCCACGGCAATCAGTGCTTTCACTTCCGACGGCTTGTAGTCGCGGTTCTCAATCTTGAGATCTTTGTATTCCTCTTCAAGTTTTTTGATCTCGAGGAACTCGGTGAGTTCCTCGGGAGTCAAGGTTTCGCCTTCGGCTTCACCCTCGAACGGGAATGTCAGTGTGTATGCGTGCATAGTTTCGTGTCCTTTACGAATGCAATGCGTCAGTGATCAGTCGCGACAGCGACGATCAAGCTGACGCAAGAATGTACGCAACGAAGCCGATAAGAGCGAGTGCTTCGGTGAATGCAATACCGAGGAACATGGTTGTACGAACCATGCCCGCCGCTTCTGGCTGACGGGCCATTGCTTGAACGGACTGGCCGACCAAGTAGCCAATACCGATACCAGGGCCGATGGCGCCGGCACCGTAGCCGATAGCTGCGAGGCCTTTATTGTTGGTTCCGGCCTTTGCAATTTCTTCTGTTACCTGAGCGAGCATGCTCATTTGGGTACTCCTATGGGTTTTGGTGAGCTGGTAGTTGTGAAAAAACGATGAGTACTAAGTGGGCTTAGTGCTCTGGGGAGAGATAGCCGCCGATGTACACAGCGGATAGCAACGTGAAGATGTATGCCTGCAAGAAGGCAACCATGACTTCGAACAGGGTCAAGAAGATGAGCATCAAGAACGGCAAGATGGCGACTGGCTTGAGCGCAAACGTGTCGGAGGTCATGAGCTTGTTGGACAAAAACCCGAAGATGACCAGCAGCAAGTGACCGGCGAAGACGTTGGCGAACAAACGAACCGCAAGCGAGAACGGCCGCACAATGAATTGCGAGAGCAACTCAATCGGCGTGACCAACAGGTAGAGGGCCTTCGGAACGCCCGGCGGGAACAAGGCATTCTTGAAGTGTGTACCGACGCCGTTTTGCTTGATGCCATAAAAGTTGGAGACCAGAAGAACCAGCAAGGACAGGAAGATTGGCAGCGCCATCCGCGCGGTTCCTGGCATCTGCACAAACGGGATGATTCCGGCGATGTTGTTGAAGAAGATGAAGAAGAACATCGACACCAGCAATGGAAGGAACTTCTTGGCGTTGTACTTGTGGTGGTCGTCGTCATGAGGCATCACATCGGCGACAATGCCTGACACCATCCCTACTGCTGATTCGGTGACATGTTGAACGCCCTTCGGCACCAAACCCTTTTTGGAGCTGGCCAACACGAACAGCAAAATGGTCAACAACCCAGCAACGACGTTGATGAGTACCACCTTGTTGATGGAGAACGGGGTGCCGCCAAGCAGCAGGTCCTTCCATTCAACGAGATGACTGATGGGTGGGAATTCCCCACTCTCTGAGGCGAGAATCACGACTCACTCCTGGTGTTGGTGACGGATTGTTCTGACGATGATGTTGCTTGCACTGTTGCTTGGGCTGCTCGACGGGCGTCGCGCTTTGAGGGCTTGACTCCCGGCTGGGAAAACGAGATCGATACATGGCGAAGCTCCCAGAGGAGCAAACCGAGGTGCGAAACGACCAAGGTGATACCGAGGGGCCACACTGCGAACCATGACTGGCTACGCAACGGAAGCACCACCGCAGCGATGAGCACCAGCCGAAGCAGGTACCCAAAGAGTGCGGCGCCCATAATGGCACCTACAGAGATGCGTGCTGCCCACGCCAGCATGGCGGCGGCGAGCAAGAAGTTGACGAGCACGACGGCAATCGCCACAGCGGCAGAGATTGCACCGTTTCGACCCCACACCAATGCCGAGATGATCAGCATGATGGGAATGAACGGAATTGACCGTTTCACCATGTCGAGCGCGATTTTGGACTCGATTGGTCCGCCTTCGACGGGACCCGTGAGCGTGGTCATGAAGCTCGAACCTGCTCAAGCGGATACTCGGCGGGTCGATTGGCGGCAAGGTACGCAGCAAGTTCAGCCTGTTCTGCAGCGAGCACATCGTCCTGGGCTTGACGCTGTGCGGCGGCAAGTTGGTCGGCTTCCTGGCGAGCAAGACGAAGATTGTCTTCTTGAGCTTGCATGCGGGCGTTGTAGACGTACCACTGCTTAGCTACGGTTCCAACCACCGCAAACGTTCCGAGCGCTGCGGCAAACACCCAGCCGGTGTTGAACTTGCGGTCGAGAAACATGCCGCCGAGGATGAACAGCACCGGTGTGGCCACCAGCTCGACCGATGACGAAAACCCGTCGCCTGAGTACCCGGCCATGCGGCGTGCGCGGCGGGCGACTGGCGTCAACGTTTGGTCGGTGGCGGGCGTGGGTGCGGGCGGGGTCACGAGGTGTGGGGTTTCTGAGGGGGGTGTTACAGGTTTCGAGCCAAAGAGCTCAAGGTTTCGAAGCCGTGAAATCGTACCGGGATTCGACTATGTGAATGCAATCACAAAGTCGGGGTGCTCGGCAACCCGATCTGACTCTATTCGCCGTGACCCCTGACACATGTCACGCTCCGTTCGTCATCGGCGAGGGGCCCATGACTTGCTTTCGGTTGGGAACGTCGGTTTCGTCAAGGTCAGCAACCGGGCGACGACCGAGACCAATCAGTGCCAGATTCGCCAGCGCCAAGGACCGGGCCTCGAAATAAGCGCTGTGTCCTTGTCCGTCGCTCTGAAACACCGTTGAACCAAAGTCGGGCGTCGTTGGGTCGACACCATGAGCACCCACATTGGCAGTTGAGGCAGCCCAGTCTTTGCCGGTTGCAATGTCGACCAGCATCAGACCAACTGGGTTGAACGCGTTCATCACGGTTCCCAAACTGCGGACGAACCCGGCTGCCGGGCCAGGTCGTGCTCCAACGCTGCTCGCAAACAGTTCGACCTCTGGCGATCCCAGCGTGACGCGATCTGTCGAATTCATGCCCGGGCTGCCAACCACCACTAATCGATCCACGGGCAACCCTCGCTCCATCGCTTCTCCCGCCAGAATCGTTCCGTAGCTGTGCGCCACCACGGTGATCTCGGCCAAGGTGCCCGTGGCTCGCAGCGCTCGCATGTCGTCGATGAACGTGACGGCTCCGTTACGGGCCATGGTCGAAGCGATCGCGGCTCCCAGCTGAAGCGTTTGAGGATTGCTATACCCCAACCACATGATCACTGCTACCCGCTCGCCGGGTTTCGCTCGCGCCACCAATTCGTTATACATCAGGTCCGATCGAGGACGAAAGTCGCGATCCACGTTGCTGAGTTCATTGGTCATCCCGGGAATCATGACGACAATGTGCGTCGCCGTCGCTAGGTCACCTCTGACCTCAATCAATCTGCCGCGATCCCCCGTGTCGAACTGGAGCATCGTCCACTCGTTTCGCCTCGGCGGCACATTTCGCTTCGCTGCGACCGCTGCGTCGTAGGTCTTCGCGGCGCCAGCGGACCAGTCGCGAACCAACGACCCCATATCGGCGGAACGGAACGCCAGTGCGGTCCTGGCGACGAACCGCTCGGTGTCGTGCCCCGTACTGATTGTTCGAGACAATCCTCCAGCAGGCGGTGCGAAACTCAGCAGCGGCGGTTCCAAACATCGGCTCGCTGCTGCCGTCCAACGGTCGACCAACACGCTCAGATGAATCGGTAACGCGAGGCTTTCAGCCGCTGACCCAACGGCGAACTGGTCCAGCCGCGATGGGCACGACGATGAACGCGATCCCCCGGTCATCACCGCACCGGTGGGATTCGCACAAGAGTCAAGATCGGTCATGGAATACCTCCATGGTCCAAGTGCGCAACATCGGACGTTCGTCCGGGCAAAGAGGCGGTGATGACAACGATCAACCGCAAAAGTTCACTACGGAGATTCAGCCACGTCGGAGTTACTCGTGTCAAGGGGAGTTCCGGGCTGATCGGTAGAACGACGGCCTGATGGCCTTGTTCGATTGGCTGGCCGATGTGCCGACAGATCAATAACACCGGCTGCTGCCAATTCAGCAGCAAGGTCAGCCGGATGTTGACCGGAACGACTTCTCCGACCTTGCCACAGCGTCGAATCTTTATGAAGGACAGCAAACGCAACGGTGACCAGAAACGCAATGCTGAGTGGGATCAACGGCCAGCGGCCGGAGATGTACACCGGAGCAAGTGCCAGTGCCGAGAAGATGAGCGTGAAGCTCCAGAGAATGATCACCGCGCGTCGAGGGCCATGTCCAAGATCAACCAATCGATGATGAATGTGATGACGGTCGGCGACCGCTGGGCTCTTTCGGCTGACCGTTCGCCGAACAATCGCAAGTGCGGTGTCAAACATCGGCACCGCCAAAATCACAAACGGAATAAATAACGGCGCGACAAAGAAATAGGTCTGTCCTTGGAAGGTTGACGATGGATCAGCACGCCCTCCCACAATCATGGTGGCCGCTGCCAACAACAAACCCAACAGTTGCGCTCCGGCATCACCCATAAAAATCCTCGCCGGCGAAAAGTTCCACGGCAAGAAACCAACGCAAATACCGACGGTGATCGCGGCAATCAGCGGACCCATACTGTCGCCGGGCAGCAGACCGGCTTTAAACAGTCTGTCTGCATACAAAAAGAACGCTGCAGCGCTGATCCCGACAATTCCCGCAGCCAATCCGTCGAGACCGTCAATCAAATTGATGGCGTTGGCCATCCCGATCAGCCACACCACCGTGACGAGAGGGATGAGGTCAGGCGAGATCGACAGGATTCCAAAGAACGGTACGCGTACGTAGTACATGACTACACCCAGCAAATACAGCACAGTGCCAGCCATCACCATCCCGATCAACTTTGACGGGGCAGAAATTTCGTAGATGTCATCGATCAGTCCAACCCCGGTGATGAAGAGCGCCGCAAGCGCCACCCCGATCGGTTCGGACGACTTAAAGATGCCGTCAAACTGGGGTAAAAACAGCGCTGCTGACAACGCGACGACGACACCCAAACACATGGCGACACCCCCGAGTAAAGGGGTAGGAGTGGAATGTAGGCGGCGTTCAGCATCGGGTTGCGCCATGACGCCGCATCGGCGAGCCAACGATCGACAAATCGGCATGAACGCGCCGGTCACCGCAGCCGCGATGGCCATGATGAAGAGGTAGCCGTTCACGGGAGAAAGTTTCGCTTAGTGATCCGTTGGATACGGGGTGAACTTGCTGCAGAGGGCAGCAACTTCGTCGCGGACCCCTTGCAGCGCATCTACATCATCGGGGTGACGAAGCGCTTCGCGAATGAGACTGGCAATCAGCGGCATTTCAGCTTCGGTCATTCCTTGTGTGGTGACTGAAGGGGTGCCGATGCGCAACCCGCTCGTCACAAACGGTGACCGAGGATCGAAGGGAAACTGGTTTTTGTTGAGACTGATGCCAGCCTTGTCCAACACTTCCTGGGCTTTCTTGCCAGTCAGTTCTGCGTCGAACGGGCGAAGGTCAACGAGCATCAGATGATTGTCGGTTCCGTCTGTACACAGACGGAACCCTTCAAGTTTCATTGCTTCGGCTAACGCCTGTGCGTTGCTGACGATTTGCTTGGTGTACGCCTTGAATGACGCTTGCGCAGCCTGATGAAACGCTACCGCTTTGCCGGCAATGACATGCTCAAGAGGACCGCCTTGGCTGGCCGGGAACACACCCTTGTCGATTGCCGCCGCATGCTCGGCTTTTGACAAGATGCATCCGCCGCGCGGCCCTCGCAACGTCTTGTGGGTGGTGAAGGTCACTACGTCTGCATAGGGAACCGGGCTCGGGTGCATGCCACCGGCGATCAGTCCGGCAATGTGGGCAGCGTCGAACATCAACAGCGCACCGATTTCGTCGGCGATCGAGCGAAAGGCAGCAGGGTCGATGATTCGCGGATACGCCGTGGCACCGGCGACAATCAGCTTGGGGCGATGTTCGAGCGCGATCTTTCGAACGTGGTCCATATCGATACGCTCAGACTTTTCGTCGACGCCATAGGACACAAAGTTGTAGAACTGACCACTCAACGAGACCGGCAATCCGTGGGTGATGTGACCACCCTGATCGAGGCGCAAACCCATTGCGGTTTCGCCCGGCTTCAACAGCGCAAGGTATACAGCGGTGTTGGCATTTGCACCAGAGTGCGGTTGAACGTTGGCGTGTTCGGCCCCGAACAGGGACTTCACCCGGTCGATAGCCAGTTGCTCGACTTAGTCGATCAACATGTTGGCGCCGGAGTTGCGCTTGTTTGGGTAGCCCGACGAGTAATTGTTGGTGCGCACCGACCCGGTCGCCGCCATTATTTGCGGTTAGGTGTAGTTTTGGCTAGCGATC
>JANMEI010000380.1:0-2416 GCA_031376865.1 Acidimicrobiia bacterium
CTCAACCTCAGCAAGCCTTTCAGCCCCCAGCGGTCGCACCGCCGATTCAGCGATCTCCGCAAGCCACGTTGCCACCCATGGTCTTTGGCTTTAGACGCCCGTCGCCTCAAGAATTACTGCCCCTGCCTGTGATTCCCAACGCCCAAGTATCGGAAGAAAAGCGATTTTGTTCGACGTGCAATAAGGCGGTTGGCCGCGGCCGCGACGGTGCACCCGGCCGCACCAAGGGCTTCTGCCCTGCATGTGGCGCAGCATTCGACTTTGCCCCCAAACTCAGCCCCGGAACAGTCTTAGGAACCCAATACGAGGTGGTTGGCGCCATCGCTCACGGCGGTATGGGCTGGATTTACCTCGGGCGCGACCTCAACCTGTCTGGTCGATTCGTCGTCATTAAAGGCCTCGTGAATGCGGCCGATAAAGACCTGCAACAAGCAGTCATCACCGAAAAGGGATTTCTTGCCGAGGTGTCGCACCCGCTGATTGTTGAAGTGTTCAACTTCGTCGGCCACGAAGGCGTCAACTACATCGTGATGGAGTACGTCGGCGGCAAGACGCTCAACGATCTCCTGAAGGCGCGCATCAAGGCCAACAACGGAACGTATGCACCGTTACCGCTCGACCAAGCAATTGCATTCACCATTGAGGTACTCCCGGCGTTTACGTACCTGCACAACAAAGGGCTGATCTACTGCGACTTCAAACCAGCCAACCTGATGCAGGTCGGAGATGGCGTGAAGCTGATCGATCTTGGGGGCGTTCGCCGATACGACGACCAAGACAGCGCGCTCTATGGCACCGTTGGATTTCAAGCTCCTGAGGTTCCAGATCGTGGTGCATCGGTTGCATCTGACATCTACACCATTGCGCGCACGCTGGCCGTTCTCACGTTTGAATTCCGCGGATACCAAAGCACGTTTGTTGACACCATTCCAGATCCCGGCTCGGTTCCCCTGTTTGCGCAACACGATTCGTATTACCGCTTACTACTTAAAGCAACCGCACCACAGCCCGAAGATCGGTTCCAAACAGCCGAAGAACTTCGCGAGCAACTCATTGGCGTGCTGCGCGAAGTAGCCGCTGCTCAATCCATGGACGCATCGCAACGCACCGTCCCATCACCGCTGTTTGGTGCGCCTGGCGTTGCTCCCGAACCCTCGTGGCGTGACCTTCCAACCCTGCGTATCGATCCAGCCGACCCGGCTGCCGCGTGGCTTACCGGTCTCACCGTTGACGACCCCGTCGACCGGATCAACCTCCTAGTCGATTCGCCGGTTGGGGTCACGGTTGCCGTCTCGGTTGATCGCTCGTGCACGTTGCTTGCTGCGGGAAGGACCGACGACGCAATCATGGTGGGCAACGAGATTTTGGCCAAAGACCCCTGGGAGTGGCGGGGCTTGTGGGTGCAGGGTTTGGCTGCGCTCTCGGTCAACGACGCCGCCGGAGCGGTGTCATCGTTCAATGCGGTGTACGGGCAACTTCCGGGCGAACTTGCCCCAAAGCTTGCGCTTGCTCGGGCATGCGAAGCGAATAACGACCTCGATACAGCCGCATCACTCTACGAAGTGTGCGCGCAAACCGACGCGTCGTACGGAGCGATCGGACTCATTGGGCTGGCACGAATCGCTCGCGCCAAAGGCGACAGCGCCGCTGCGCTAGCAGCGCTTCAGCGGGTGCCATCTACCAGCAGTCTCTACGGGTACGCAAAGACCGAACGGGCACACGCGCTATTGGTGCGAGCCGCATCGCAATCAGCCACCCCTCATTCACATGGTGCGGCTGCCGCAGACCTCCAACAAGCTCTTGACGAACATGCAGCCGCTGGTACCGACCCTGCCCGTCACGCTGCATTTCGGTCTGGTGTGTTTCGTCAACTCCTTGCACTCGCTTCAACCGGTCCAGGTGCGGGCCCACGTTCTGCTCAAGGCACTACAGCTCAACCAGGTTCCACCATCACCACATCGCCGGTGCAGATTCGGGATTCGCTTGAAGCAGCCCTACGCGAACAGGCTCGGTCGGCAGCAACCGCCGAAGAACGAATCCTGCTGGTCGACGAAGCCAACGCTGTCCGAAACCGGACGTTGTTCTGATGAGCGTTGCATGCACCGCGTGTAACACCCAAAACTCGTCTGAGGCCGCATTCTGCGAAGCATGCGGAACTGCCCTCCCCGCTTCAACCGCGATCGCGGTTGCTCCGGCAACCACCGAGACAGCTCCCGCATCGATCAACCCCGATGCGTCCGCCACTGCGACATCCACCATTTCAGATCCAAACTCACCAGCGAGCCCGCTCGCGCTCAAAGCAACAGAGGGATCTCCTCAGGAGTATCTCCCCGGCGAAGCGCCGTCGGGTCGGGTGGGGCAGCCAACGTCGGTGTCACAACCAGTAGCAACACCGAGCACCGCCCTTTGCGTTACG
>JANMEI010000503.1:0-3429 GCA_031376865.1 Acidimicrobiia bacterium
CAACTCGTCAGCACGCCACAGCGAACGGTCTTGATCAGCCAGCGTGATCAGCTTGCCGTCGCAAACCCGGGCATCACGGCGGGCGTGTTGTAGGATCAACAACGCCAGTAACGCTTGAACCTGCGGTGAATCGGGAGTCAGGACCTGAAGCACCGAAGCGAGTTGCACCGCCTCACCTGCCAGATCTGGTCGCAACAGGTCTGACCCCGAGCCGGGCGCATAACCAGCAGTGAACGCGAGATAAACAGTTCGACACACTTCATCAAGCCGATCCTGCAACTCATCGTGAAGCGGTGAGTTGAGCGGGATGCCAGCGAGCACGATCTTCTTCTTAGCCCTCGTGAGACGAGCCGCCATGGTCGCTGTCGAAACCAAGAACAGGCGAGCGATCTCCTCAGTCGACGTGCCGATGACAAGCCGAAGTGCCAGAGCAGAACGCGACTCGGTTGGTAGTGCGGGATGGCAGCACAACAAGATGAGTTGGAGGCGCTCATCACCCAGCTCGCCAAGATCATCAAGGTAGCTATGATTGTCGGCGTCGGTCGCCCAGCAGGATGATCCAACCGCAAGTAACGGTGCTTTGCGTCCAGCTACTTCTTCGGTGCGTAAAGTCCCGAGGATGAACCGCCACGCCGTGGTATAGATCCACCCAGACGGGTTGGTGGGAATTCCTTCGATTGGCCAACGGGTAGCGGCGCGTTCGAAGGCCGCGCTTGTTGCGTCTTCCACCAAGTCAAGCCGCCGCGTTCGCAACACGAGCAATGCAACCAACCGGCCCCAGTCGGACCGGTAGGTCTGCTCGATGATGTGATCAGCCGATGTCCGATCAGCCGATGTCCGATCAGGAGGTGTCCGATCAGGAGGTGTCCGATCAGCAGGTGTCCGATCAGCAGGTGACTGATCAGGAGATGTCGATAACGGGCCGGATATCGATGTCATAGGCCGGGAGGATCTTGCACAGATCGATAACGGTATCGAGATCAGGGGCTTCGATGACGTAATAACCGCCGATGTGTTCAGCTGCCTCAGCGAACGGGCCGTCGGTGATGGTTAACTCGCCCCGCGTGTTCGCAAGGTGGTGGCCATCGAGCCATCGCTGAGGGCTTCGCCACCCAACATCTCGACCCCAGAGCGCGCATCGCAGGCCTGGCTGAATGCCTCGTGATCGGCCATTTGCGCGGCCATCTCGTCTTCGCTCAGTTGATCAAACGGGGTCAGCTCGCCATCACCAGCGAGCAATAGGAAGTACTTCATCTCAGCTCCTTACGTCAGTCAGAACCAGCGATTGTTCGCCAGCACCACAATGACGCGCCAGCTCACCCAAAATCGACACCAGAGCTGAAAATCTTTCAGCTCGTCACGATGGCCTTGAGGATATCGATGCGGGCGGCGCGTCGCGCAGGCATGAGGGCGGCGCCGACACCAGCGAGGCCAGCGATTGTCGCAACGACAATAAGGGGCGTTGCCGGCACCACCAGGCGACCGAGGCCCTCTGCTGAGAGGGCTTTGACCACGGCGAAGCCAAGGAAGGCGCCAACCGTGAGGCCGAGTCCGGTGCCAAACAGGGCGATGATCACAGATTCCCAGCGTACTGATGCGCGGATTTGCGCTCGACTCATACCGACGGCGCGGAGGAGACCAAGTTCGCGTCGGCGTTCGTGGATCGACAAGGCAAGCGTGTTAGCGATCCCCAGCAAGGCAATGATTACCGCGAGCCCGAGGAGGGCGTACATCAGCGCAAGGATGGTGTCGAGCCGACCGTTCTGCTGGGTAATGAACGCCTCAACGGTGAGCACTTTTGCAGTCGGATAAGACGATGCAGCACGCTCGATGACCGTCACGTCGTCGGCGTTGACATAGACGCGCGAGTCGATTGTGACGGGCACGTGCGCTTCGAACGCTGTGAGATCCACGAACTGACTCCCGAAGAATGCTTCGCCATGGTCGTAGGTGGCTCGCACTGTGAAGGTTGTTGTCCCGGTCGGGAATGTGATGGTGCGCGTATCGCCGAGTTTGACGGCTTCGGGCCCAGTTCCGGCTTTCATGGCGAGGCCGTCGACTCCGAGGTTGTGTAGATCACCTTCGATGTGACCGAGGTTGAACAGGGTCGCAATGGTGGATGTATCGTACGCGCGCAGATCATTCACGGCGCCGTCGATCTGGACGGTGCTGTGTCGTTCCTCGGAAAGGCTCTGCACTCCAGGTTGGGTCTTGAGGTTGGCAGCGAACTCAGCGCTCAAGCCGCTGTCACTGTCGAAAGAACCTGAGTCGACGATCGCTGTGCCGTGATAGTCCTTGCGGAACGTACCAGCGCCACTCGACTTCATGGTCGCAGCGAAGATAGTCAGGAAACTCACGAGCGCCACCCCAATCATCAATGATGCTGCGGTTCGTGCCGTACGCTTCGGATTGCGCATCGCGTTCTGCCGGGCGATTACTCCGGCAGTGCCGCGCAGTTTGGCGATTGGGATGCCTGCCAGTGCGGCAAAGGGTCGGGCCAGCGCCGGTCCGAGTATCGAGACAGCAACGAAGAGTCCAACTGCACCGGCGCCGACGATCTTGACGTTGCCATCATTGAGCCCGACGAGCAGTGTCGAAACCGCGGCAGCGGTTGAGACCGTCCCGATGGCGATGCGCTGTTTCGATATGGCTGAGCGATCTTGTGCGATGTCTCGCAGCGCCGCGATCGGGGGAACCTTCGAGGCTCGGCGAGCCGGCATCACTGCGGAGACAAGGGTGACGAGGAATCCGACCGTGATCGAAATGGTGATGGTGGTGGAGCTGACGACCGCCGGCCCGAGGGGGATGTCGACACCAAGTGTGCTTAACAACACCTGTAGTCCTTTCGCTACCCCGATTCCGGCGAGCAGACCGATAGCGGAAGCGACCAAACCGGTCACAGCGGCTTCGGCCAACACCGCGAGACGGACTTGGCGGCCGGTGGCACCCACGGCACGGAGCAGGGCCATGTCTTTGGTTCGCTGCGACACGATGATTGAGAACGTGTTGTTAATGATGAACGCACCGACGAACACTGCGATCAGCGCAAAGATCGTCAGGAAGAGGCCGAACTGGCTGATGTCTTTCGTGATGTCGTCTTGGTGTTCTTTCGTGAGCGTGGCCCCAGAGATCACTTCGTTCGAGGCTCCCACGATCGGTGCGATTTGAGCGACCAGCGCGTCGGGCGAGACACCATCTTTCGCGGTTACCGCAATTGCATCGACCTGCCCAACTTCGTTCAGCACAACCTGAGCAGTGTCATCGTCGAACAACACGACCGACATTGCGCCGGGCGTGTCGACGTCACCGAAACGGGTGATGCCAACGATTGTTGCGGCGCGGGGTGTGCCAGTAGACAATACGGTTGTTTTGTCGCCGACCGTGAGGTTGGCGAGATCGGCGGAGTGCTTGTCGATGGCGACCTCTCCT
>JANMEI010000568.1:0-2319 GCA_031376865.1 Acidimicrobiia bacterium
CAAGAAGACACGATCTTGGACCTTCTTGATGTCGCCTTTTAAGGCAAACGCAAGACCGCTCGAGAAGTCGATGAGTCGTTTCGCGGATTCTCGATCTGTTTCTCGCAGATCGATGATCACTGGCTGACCGGTGCGGAATCGCTCACCGATGTCTTGGGCTTCGCCAAACGAAACTGGTGCCGTGACGTGGACCTTCACTGCTTTGGCCGCCGTAACGGTACGAACAGCGGACGACGAACTCCGCGGTTGAGCAATGACGCCTGACACGCCGGACTCGGGCGAAGGCGATTGCATGCCAGAGTGACCAGAGGTGCCTGGTTGCAACGACGTGACCGGACCAACGGAACCTTGCGAGGAAGGCCCGGTGGAGTTACGGGGATAAACCATGGACGGGGCTGGCTCCGGTTCTGCGGGGGCAGGCGCGCCGCCTCGACGTGCGACCGGCGGTTGGTCCTCGTAGGGGTCATAATCTTGGTACTCGTCATCTTCGAGCCCGAGGTAGTCGAGTGCCTTCTTGAAGAAGCCTGCCATTGGTCAACTTTCGACGTCGTGTCACGAACATGTGGTTTGCGACGTCACGATGCTAGCGGCGTCGTCGTGCTTTCGGGGTGACAGGCCGAAGAATGCCTATTGGCGAGGCCCGAACAACGCAGCACCGACCCGGATAATGGTGGTTCCGGCCCGCACGGCGACTTCGAGGTCACCGCTCATTCCCATGGAACGTTCAGGTAGCTCAAGCTCGTCAGCCATCGTGGCCAGGCCGGAAAAACTGCGATACGCGGCCTCACTGAGTGCAGAATCCGCGCCATTCTGCTGGGACGGCGCGGGAATTGGCGCAACGGTCATCAGGCCGACCACAGTCAAACCACACCCTCGAGCATGGTGCACCAGTTGCGGGACTTCTACGAGCGGAACACCGGAGCGATCCCCCAGGCCGTCGGTCGAATCGATCTGGATCAGAACGGTGGCTCCGGGCACCCGCTGGGCGAGGGCCGAAGCTCGCTCGGGTGAATCGAGCGTGTGCCACCAGCTGACGAAGGGCCTGAGCTTGTTGATCTTGTTACTTTGCAATCGTCCTTGAAAGTGCCATACCGGCGACTGGCCCGAAGTAACGCTGGCAAATTCCTGTGCCTTTGCCACCAACTCTTCGGCGTAATTCTCACCGAAGTCGATCTGCCCAGCCGCGACTGCGGCGGCGATCGACTCGACGGGCTGGCCTTTTGACACCGCGATCAGTCGGACCCGATCAGGCTGACCTCCTGCGGCAACGATGCGCTGGTGGATGACCGATCGGTTGTGGGCAAAATCTTCGGGGGTCATCGGTCGTACCCTCTCGTGTCCCTTGATGAAGAGACCGTCGCAATCGGCGAGAGCGAGGCAAACAAGGCCTGACGTCCCGTGTCGCAGCGTGCCCGGTGCGAGTACCAACGCTGCGAATCGCACGCAGTGCACGACCAACCGGGCAACGTACCTGCGTCTGTAACCCGAGCCTTGCGAAATGCGCTCGACACGGCGTTTGGAACATCGAACGCCGGAGTTGACCAACGAGTCATACTGCTCACGGTGGGGCCGAATCGAGCTACCAATTGATCGAGGCCCGGTTGCCCAAATTCGTAGCACTCGGGTCCAATACAAGGCCCAAGCCACCCCACCAATGACGTAGCTCCTTGGACTCGAAGCTGGTCAGCGGTTGCTGCGATCACGCCATCAAGCAGCCCCTGCCACCCGGCATGAGCAACTCCGATCAGCATGCTTCCATCTTCTCGTTGGCCCTCGATCAGCACCGGAGCACAATCGGCAGTGCGAACAACCAACACTGCGTCGGAAACATCAGTAATTGCAGCGTCGGCGATCGCACCGGCATGTTCACCGGGACGCGTCGCCTGAACAACAGCGGTGCCATGACATTGCCGCAGCCACGTGTACTGCTGCACGCGTGGGTCCTCAGTAGTCTCGATCCACTCGGCATCCCACGACTCAGGGCGCTCCGTCAGTTGCCAGCAGGCACGCGGAACAACCTGAGGAGCTAACGCCACGATGTTTCGGCGGCCGATTGCGAGCGGACTACTTCAAGAACGACGGGACGTCGAAATCGTCGTCGTCGTCGAGGCCAAGATCGTCATCGGTTTTGAAGACGTCGTCGGCGGGATTGGGGACGGGACGCAACCGAGCGCCATCAGCCGCGGGCCGAGCCGGCGTAGCCGTCGAGCCTGGAGCAGCAGCTGCTCCAGCAACCGTTGCTCCTGCAACGGGGGCGGCAGGTCGGCGATCGTCCCACCGATCAAAACCAGCGGCAATCACCGTGACACGAACTTCGTC
>JANMEI010000583.1:0-3532 GCA_031376865.1 Acidimicrobiia bacterium
GCCGCCAACGTTGCCGCAAAGGGACCATCGGCAATTCCTATCTGTGCGGCCACTCCTACACCAGTGATCGCAGCCAGAACCTGTTGCACCAGCGTATCGTCACCACCGAAGTATCGAGCCGGTCCGCGGGTGGCGAATTGACACAACCCCGGGCGTACCACTTCGATCAACGGAGTGAAGTGTTCAAGCGCGGCCACCACCGATTCGAACCAGCGCGCATCGCGTGATGGGTCATCGACAACCAATTCAACTGAGGGAACACGACTTTGTGCTTCACGTCGACGCATCCCGCGGGTAATCCCACCAGCGCGCGCCGCAGCAGAACACGCAACCACGCGGTTGGCTCGCAACACTGCAACCGGATCACTCAGCCCGACACCAAGCGGCACTGCATCGCCCCGATGGGCGGCAACGACGGGCCAGTCGGGGCACCACACAACGAGCGTCCGCACACCCGAGCTGGTTTCACGGTTAGGCACTTGCGGCGATGTTCTGCTGAACCGTTACTGCTGGCAGTTCGACCGGTATATCTGTTGTTGCAGCAGGATCGCTCCAACGTTCATCACTACCTTGCAACCACAGCGTGGTGCGACGCGGACGAACCGCGGCACCGCGACCCGTTGCTTCGATGTCAACCTCGCGGCCGGTGAGCGCCCCGTGACCGTCACCAAGACCATGCCAACGTGATGCCGTGATCCCCATCCTGACATCAATCCCCTCCCATGCAGACTTACTGTCACCAAACGAGATCAGCACACCACGACGTTCTCGTGTGCGCGCAATAATGCGTCGCAACTCGTGAGGTCGTATGCTCACAGACGGATCAACCAGCACAATCTCGACCGCATCGACCAGCGCAGCCAACACCGTGCCAGCAACATCAACCGGCGGTGCACTGATCACGGCAAGACGATCAAGCGGTATGCCTAACTCGGATGCGGTTGCCCAACTTGGCGATGACACTCCCACTGCAGCGACCCAGGCACCGGCCCGCACCGCCTCGGCCACCAAGATCAATCCCAATGACCTCGAACGGACCTCGAGCGTACTCCCCCGTTTCAATCCGGCCCACGGCAACACCGGATGCAACCGCTCATCGACAGGGTGCAATTGCTCATCGGCACGCGTCAACGGCTGTGTCAGTTGCGCGATCCTGTCAAGCGCCGCCAACGGAGAATCCAGCGCAGGCGCTGGCTGCGAGGCCGATTTGGGCCGGAACGAAACGACAGGTGCCATAGGGCCAACCAGTATCGAACGTCTGTTCTCAGCTTGTCAAGCCCTAACTCGAACAATTGTTCTGATCGGACAGATTTCAACTGGTCTCAGCTGCGGCTCGGAAGATGCAAACCTAGCGGTTACGCAAACCTCGCAAGCGACCACCAAGCTTTGCCACCGCGTCTCGTGGGTCACCTAAGGCAACACCCTTACGCAGCAGCTTCTCTTTGCCATCGGTATACGGCGGGTAGATCACCGGCGGATCAACCCGAGTTGGCTTGGTGTGCACGCTGCGCCGATGGCTGAACGTGTCGAAGCCAACCTTGCCATGATATGCACCCATACCGCTTGCCCCCACTCCGCCAAATGGCAGATTGGGATTCGATACATGCATGATCGTCGCATTCACCGTGACACCACCCGATGACGTTCCGCCAATCACAGCGTCGACCTCGTTGTCGTCTTCCGAGAACACGTACAACGCCAGAGGCTTATCGCCAGCATTGACAAACTCGATTGCCGCCGCAACCGAATCGGTCTTCAACACCGGCAACACCGGCCCAAAGATCTCTTCGTCCATGATCGTGTCAGCCTTGGTGATGCCGGTGAGGATCGTTGGCGAGATATACCGGGTGTCCACATCGGCAACGCCGCCACAGGCCACCACACCTTGATCCAGATACTTCTCCAACCGATGAAAATGAGGATCCGACACTATGCGCGCATAGTCTTTACTCTTTGCTGGATCAGTACCATAGAACTCGGTCACCACTGCTGTCATCGCCGCCACCAGTTGGTCATGCACCGATGGCTCGACCAACACATAGTCCGGCGCAATACAGGTTTGCCCGGCGTTCAAAAACTTGCCCCACACAATGCGCCGTGCCGCCACCTTGATGTTGGCCTGCTTGGTCACAATCGCTGGCGACTTCCCACCCAGTTCCAACGTGACTGGCGTCAGATGCTCAGCCGCCGCCAGCATCACGATGCGACCAACACGACCGTTACCCGTATACAAAATGTGATCGAACTGATAGGTCAGCAACTCGGTTGTCTCGGCCACCCCACCATGCACCACCTGTAATGCCGGGTCACCGATTGCGGCAAACAACTCACCAATTGCAGCGTCAACCGAAGCCGACACCTCAGAGGGTTTCGCCACCACGGCGTTCCCCGCGGCGATCGCTGCAACCACCGGAGCAATCAGCAACTGCAGCGGATAGTTCCACGGGGCAATCACACACACCACACCCAACGGCTCGTGGACGATGTGCGACGACGCCGGTTGAAAGATGACCGGCGTGGCTACCCGTTCTTTGGCCATCCATCCGGGGAGATGGGCCAACGTGTGGTCGATGTCGTTCAGACAGAAACCGATTTCGGTCGCCCACGCCTCGAACCGAGGCTTGCCAAGATCAGCAGCCAAGGCGGCGAGCAACGCTGACTCACGTGACACCAACTCGGCTCGCAATCGCTGCAAGGTTGCCACCCGCCACGCCAACGGTTTGGTGCGGCCCGACGCAAACGCCGTTCGAGCGGTAACAACACAAGCTTCAATCTTTGACATGCCACCAGTCTGGTCCACGGGGAAACCAATCCAACCAGACGCAGCTGCTACATCGAGGGGACGACGCCGGGCTTGTAGTGAATGAACAAATCGGCGATGGCTTCGGCCATACCTTCTGTTGACCCACCGGGCACCAGTTCGACGTTGATCTGATTGCCGTGCACGTGCACAGCCTTGGCACCGCCGTGCGCAAACAACGCACGGGCAGCAACATCTGGTGGGCGGTCGCCTTCCACTTCGACCTCGGCGGTGTACCGCTCGTGACCCATACCGGTGAGGGCGCGGTTCGTTTCGAACCGCACCACCCCGTGGCGTGCGCTTGGCTTTTCGACGACGGAAATCAACATGCCCATGAGAACCCCAACACTACCCGGCGTGACCAGTGCTGAAACATCAGGCCTTTTGCGTGCCGACTTTCAGATCTTTGAACGCAGTTACCGAGTCAATGCCGGGATCCTTCGGCAAACCAAGAACCCGCTCGCCCAAGATATTGCGCATCACTTCATCGGAACCGCCCGCAATACGCATACCGGGAGCACCCAGCACGTAATCCGACCAACCGTAAGTACCCCACTCGCCAGAGTTGGCGGTGATCTTGGCGCCGAGAGCGGTCGAGACAAAGTCGCTGACCTTGCGCATCTGGTTCGCAATAGCCAACTTGCCAGTCGACATTTCCGGCCCAGGCAACTGGCCGGCCTTCAACTTCGCCATGCCGCGCATCGCATTGAATCGAGCTACCTCGCCAGCGAT
>JANMEI010000621.1:0-4688 GCA_031376865.1 Acidimicrobiia bacterium
CGTGGTTGGTTCGTCGAGGAACACCACGGACGGTTGATGAATCAGCGCCGCGGCGAGGTCGAGACGACGAGCCATGCCGCCGCTATAGGTGCCGATTTTACGATCCAGCGCGTCACCGATGTCAATAAGCGCACTGAGTTCTTGGACTCGGCGGGTGCGATCGGTTTTGTTCAACCCGTAGAACCGACCCTGCAAATCCAACAGCTCACGGCCCGATTGCTTCGGATCGAGTGCAGCACTTTGTAACGCCACGCCAATACGGAGCCTCACATCGGTCGCTTGGGTGGCCACATCGAACCCGGCCACGTTGGCAACTCCTGATGTGGGCGACAACAACGTGCACAGCATTTTTACGGTGGTCGACTTACCCGCCCCGTTGGGCCCCAGGAACCCGTAGATAGATCCGGTAGCTACTTCGAGGTCGACGCCACTGACAGCATCGACATCTCCGAAGCGTCGCACCAGACTGGTTGCACTAATCGCGGAAGAACTCACCTGCATTTTCTAGCCCACGCTGATCAGGTCGAGTGCCCATTTTGTGTGCAGAACTGCACAGAAATCGGGCACTCGGTTTGGTCCTATCCGATTGAGTCTTTGGGAGCGATTTCCCACACCTGGGCATCGGTAGTGAACCGCAGGCCGACACGCTGATCGATGACCACGCCGTGAATGGTTTTGGCTGCCTCGGATCGAAACAGCAGTGTTTGTTTGCCACTGGGCGTGATACGCCAGATCGAGCCGGTCGTCGGTTCGCACACATACAAACTGTGATCCGGCCCGACCGTCAGACAAGTTGGATTTGTCAGTTTTGGCAGGGTGCCTGACTGCATCACGAGCGGCTCGGTGATGTTGGTGGCAAGGTCGATCACCATCACACCGTCGGCGGTTGCAACCATCAACGAACCTCTGGTGACCGCCAAACCCATAGGGTCGCGCGCGTTAAGGATCGTCGAAAGCTCACCCTTGCTGTTGACCGAGATGACTCGATCGTTGCCTGTGTCTGAGACGTAGATGGTCCCGTTTGCCCCAACCGTAACTGCCGTTGGGTTGTTCAAGGCCTGGACCGACGCGTTCGATCCCTCCCCTTTGCCGGGGTTGACGAAGCCAACAATACGCACCAGTTTGCGTTGTTGGTCTCTGGGGTCGAACCGATACACCTGATTCGTTTTTGCGCTCACGATATAGATCTTCCGATCGGGGCCAACGGCAACAGCACTGGGACCAGTCAATGGTTGATTGGCAATATCTGTTCCTATGTCCACGTAGCGGTGTCGCCCGTCCGCCATCGTCTCAACGATTCTGTTCCCTTCCACGTCAGCCATCAATAGCGACGGAAAATCGGCGCTCCCCACGCCAGGCGCCAGAGTGACCCCTCGGAACGAGGTTGAGAACGCCGGGTGTTGCGAACCACCTCCGAACAGGATCGTGACCTCTCCGTTCGCTTTCACTCGTCGCATCACACCATCTGCCGAAACGAGAACCACCGACCCATCTGGCGCAGCCGCAAGCCCGAGTTGACTGTATTGTGCAGTTCGGGCGGCAAGGGGTGATTGTTCGATCGATCGAGGTCCGAACCGTTGAACGCTCCACTTGCCGCTTTTGTCGCGTTGCACCAACGACAGGCGTGTGCCCGCCCAATTGCTCACCACCAATCGACACTGCCCGAGACTGGCGATCGATCCGACCGTTGTCAGCCGGTTGTCCGCAACTTGGACATCGATGCTCTCCCATTCCTCTTGCCGATCCGAGTAGTTCTGCACGGTGAGCGAGCTATCGAAGGCGAAGTCACTCAGCGAAGAGTGCGTCTCATCGCAATAGGCAAATGGGCCAAACCCCTGCATCGGTCCTGAGCTGAGCAACTCGGGTCGAGCGAGATCGTCGCGACTGTCCCCCGGGTTAAGTCGGAAGACCGATCTGGTGCCGTTCCGGTATTCCGTCTGCCAGACGAGTTGTCCTGCATCGTTGGCAGTGAGCCCATCGAAGAGAGCCACATTTGCGAGCGGCAACGCCACCGGATCTCTGACCCCCGCCGCTACCTGCAACAAGGCCGTGCCATACAGGATGAGTTCGGTGCGTTGCGAACCTTGTGCATCGGATCGATTGATCACCAGACCATTTGCCGTCGCTTGGATCTCGTTGATGTCGCCCAACGTTTTGTCGACCGTGATTCGGCGGACGTCTCCGTTGGTTTCGACGACCAACAAAGAACTGCTCCCTGCCCAGTGAAGCGCATAGATCGTTCCGTCTGGCCCAACCGTCGGCGACCCTATGCGGGCGGACCGATCCAGGGGATTCTGGATGAGTTCAACCGGAACTTTCTCGGGGGATGGCACCAGCAACTCTTGCTTCGCCAACTCGTTGCGATCGGGAATCAACACCAGTGCACCAGACCACGACGCCACGACCAGGCCGGCGCCAACCGGTCCAACCGAGCGGACAGAATCAGGACGATTGATGTGGTTGATGGGAGACGCTTGTGGAACTGGGCTGGGCATGTTGAGTCGCTGAAGTTCACAAGCTGAGTCGCCGAAGCGTGGACAGTTCCATCTGATCAACGAACTTCCCGTCAGCGTCAGATGCTCTGCTCCTTGAGCACGGGCCGCTAGTTGTGGCGCTTTGTCAAACAGTGGCCTCGCCAAACAGATTGATCGGCTTCACAACTTGTTCAAAACCGTAGAGAAACGATGATCCGTTTGGATAGAGAAGCAATTGCAACCCCAACTCGACTGTGGACTCCTGTCGCTGTGCGTCGGTAAATCGAACAATCGGCCGCCTACTCTCGGAATACGTCAGTTGCTCGGGTATCAACAGAATTCTGTCCCGGTGGTCGATGTACAACTCGTCGATTGGACGATCATCACTTCCCAGTAACTCCGACTCGATGACGTCACTCGATAGTGATGTGGTGATCCGAATGATGCGTGACGGTGTTGATCGAGTGGCGCCATCGACGATCACCACACGGTTCTTGGAGTCAACTGCGATCAACCGTGGGTTGACCAAGACTGAGGCGGCAGATTCCAGACCAACCCGAGAACCAGCGACGATACGAACTCGTTTGGCCTTTGTATCGATTTGGTACACCACCCTGGCCGACGGATCACTCACGTATAGAGCACCATCAGGTGCGCCAGCAACAACGCTGTAGTCGTGCATACGAAACTTGGCCAACGGCTTCCAGCCCAGTGGGTCGTTCATCAACGGGGTGATCGCAACGGCAACAGCTGGCTTTACTTCTCGTTCAGACCGAACAACGCGTGAGGCAACCACCACCACAGCAAGCAACACCATCGCTGCAGCAACGATCGCCCAGCTCCGCGATCGCGTACCGGAAGAAGGCTCCGATTCTGTCTCGAACAGTTGCGGGAACGCGGGCTCGACAGGGTGACGTTGATCATCGGCAGGAGGTGCTCCATCGGGGCCCCATACTTCTGAATCTGAACTTTTCACCGCTACCCCATCAGGTCGAGTGCCCAATTCTTGTGCACATCAGCACACAATCTGGGCAGTCGAATTCCAGGAGGGGAAACTGCTAAACCAGGTATTGGCTCAGGCTTCGCTTCACGTAGTTGCCCTGGCCCTTCTTGCCTTTGTACTTGCCCTTATCGATGATGATGCGACCGCGGCTCATCACGGTCTCGCACAACCCGTTGATCTGTTCACCCTCGTAGGCCGAGTAATCAACCGCCATGTGGTGCATCTCGACGCCGAGTGTTTGCACAGCGCTCGGGTTGTAGATGACCAGGTCAGCATCGGCACCAGGAGCAATGACGCCCTTCTTGCCGTACAGTCCAAACATGCGCGCTGGTGTGGTCGACGCCACTTCCACGAATCGCTCAAGCGAGATGTTGCCATCGTGCACGCCTTGATACAACAAGTCCATACGATGTTCCACCCCGGCCATGCCGTTGGGAATCTTCGAAAAGTCACTCCTGCCCAACTCTTTCTGTTCTTTGAAACAGAACGGGCAGTGATCGGTTGACACCACGGACAGATCGTTCATGCGCAAGCCACGCCACAGTTCGGCCTGGTGTTCCTTGTGTCGAAGCGGAGTAGAACACACAAAGTTGGCACCTTCGAGGCCATCCATACCTGGACGGGCCAAATCATCGATGCTGCGATACAGATATTGCGGGCACGTTTCGGCGAACACGTTTTGCCCACGGTCACGAGCGATCATCACCTGCTCCAACGCTTCCTTTGCTGACAGATGCACCACGTACATCGGGGCGCCAGCCACCTTGGCAATTTGGATGCACCGATGGGTTGCTTCAGCTTCCATTTCCTCGGGGCGTGAGATGGAGTGATAGTACGGAGCCGTCTCGCCTCGGCCGAGGTGATCTTTGATGATCTCGTCGATCACGATGCCGTTTTCGCAGTGCATCATCATCATCGAACCGAGCCTGCCGCCCTGTTGCATGGCACGGAAGATTTCACCGTCAGTTGAGTACAACACACCTGGGTAAGCGGTGAACAGCTTGAACGACGTGATGCCTTCGCCGTGCATCACATCCATTTCCTTCAACGACTGTTGATTGACGTCGGCCATGATCATGTGAAAGCCGTAGTCAACTGCACATTGGCCCGCTGCTTTGGCATGCCACTCGTCAAGCGCAGCAGCCAGTGTGCCGCCCTTTTTCTGAATCGCAAAGTCGATGATCGTGGTGGTGCCACCCCATGCCGCCGCC
>JANMEI010000623.1:0-2904 GCA_031376865.1 Acidimicrobiia bacterium
GCTTGCATTTGTGTCCGTGATGATGGAACTCGATCGGCGGACCCCCAATGGGCGTTACCCACCGGTCGCCCCAAGCAGTCAATACCATCAGTACATTTACTAATTCGTTGCCCGCTGCTATGTGCCTTACGTGCTTGGAACCAATCGACTCAACTACGGTCACATTTCGAGCTGGACCAGGCGGAAAAGCCGGCCCAGGAACCAAACTCATCGGAACACGAATGAACCGAACATCGAAACCCAAAATCCCAACGAATAAGTGAGCTCAGACCCGGCGTTTGGGGCAGTGGGTTCCCGGCTTGTCCCGTCGTGTTGCCTCCTGACCCATGCTAGTTTTAGGTATGCCTAACATTGAACATTCGGACCCAAAGGGCCGTGTCTTGCAGCGGTCGAACGGGTTTGGCCTCGACCATGTTGCGTTTGGCTGCCGTGATGTCGAGCAAGGCGCTCGCTGGTTCGAAGAACGGCTCGGCGCTCCTGCGGATGTGCACCCGGCCGAGAACAGCTGGTACCGAAGCGCAAGCATCCCAGTCGGCCCTGACGCAGCGGTGGAGATCCTCGCACCCGATCGGAATCACTCCGGCTTCCATCCGCTGAAGACGATCCTCAGAGGGCTCGCCGAGCCAGTCCCGCTCTTCTGGTATGTGGCGACCGACGACCTCGACGTTCTCGAGGCTCGGATCAAAGACGCGGGTCGGGCGCTGCACAGGCGCGAGCGAGTCGACCCGACAGACGAGTCCCTGCCTGCCTATGAGCGAGCTCAGATCGGAAAGGAGTTCATCAGTCAGATCCCCCAGGCGATCGTTTGGACACGCCGGGCCGAGAAGCACGATCCAATCTGTCGAGTCGCAGGGTTCGAGCTTCAGCACCCTGCCGCTGATGACCTCAATCCGTTGTTGGATTCCATCGAAGCGCCCGTGAGGGTTGCGAAGGGCACTTCACGCTTTCGCATCACCTTCGAGTCACCCAACGGCACCGTGCCGATCGACGGGACCGGCTTCAGCGGCTCCTCGCTCGAACTCGGCGCACACATGGCTCGCGGTTTGCTGCGTCGTTGAACCTGGTGTGGCCGGCAACCGTTGCGAGCGCGGCGACCGCCGACCTGCCCTCCAAGTGCCGGTGGAGGTCGTTCCATAGTTCTCTGCGCGCTTAGCAACGTGAAAAACTCCTTCATCGATCGTTGCGCCCACGGCCGGTGTTGGGGGCAGGTATCTCGGAATTTGAACGACGTTACTTACACCAGGAGTGGGTTGCCTCTGCTGGGGTTTGGTGTCGCAAAATGTTGAGACAAATCACAAAGAGTTAGCACAAACCAAACAAAAACCTTCGACCAGTTCGCTCACGCCACCTCGATTTCCGCGCGACCGAGACGTGGTTTTGCGTTTGGCGTGAACGAAAAGGTGAGTTGGCGTGAGCGAACTGATCGATGCAGATCTGCCGATCAGCGGCATATTGGATACTACTACGTGCACATATTGATTGAACCACCAGTCGGCTGTTTCGGTGTTTGCGAATCCACCGCCGTTTGAATGTCAACCCACCAGCGGACCCTCGAACACCACGTGATTGAATAAGTGATCGGCACTGCTGAAGTAGCCGCCTCCGTAGTCAGCACTTGCCCCGATCGACAACCTGGCGCGATCGGTGATATTGGGTCCTTCCATCCGGTACGGAAAGGTCCCTGCTACCCAGTTGTTGATCGTCAACGTCGAGGTACCGGATTCCCAACGGAGACGAATGGTTACCGTTTGGCCTGCTGCGAACATCTTCTGTTGCTCTTCTGACAAGACTACCGACGCGTCGTTGTTGTTCACTGAGGCAACCCGCAGTACTCGCTTGTCGGGGTCGATACCCATTTGCACCAGCAACAACTCTTGCGGCTTCGGGTCGCCGCCGTTGTCGGCTGCAGTGTCGTCAGCCACTACGTGCACCGAGCACGAACGAGCAACGATTCGCTGGCGCGTCGGCTGCGGTCAAGCATCTCGGCCACTTCGTCAGCCGGTAGATCGTAGAGGTACCGAAATGCGTCTGCAACACGTGTCCCTGTCGCAGTCGGACATACGAACCATTTGCTGTTTATCAGAGCGCGTGTCCCGACGTTGAATCGATGTGATCGGGAATAGTCCCGGCATAGTCTCCGGTGGTCAAGGTTCCGGTGAGTTCAAACAGCAAGATCGACGCGCCTCCTTCGCTAGCCGGACGGTGCTCGGTCAACCGTGGAACCACATAGACCTCGCCAGCATTCAGCACTACCGCTGTTTCGACGCCATCGATGCGCAGTCCGATGGTCAACTGGCCGTCTACGACCATGAAGAACTCATCGGTGTTGTCGTGAGAATGCCACACGTACTCCCCCTGCACTTTGGCAATCCGAACGTCGTAGTCGTTGACCTTTGTGAGTATTCGCGGGCTCCACTTTTCGTCGAACGTGGCGAGAGCGGCTGCGATGTTGAGTGAGCGAACTGGTTGGGCCATATGAACAGTTTCGCCTTGACCCACCAGAATGAGAAGCGATAGAACTGCCATATGTCGAAAGGATCCTCTCCACCCGCCCACCGGGTCGCTATTCTGTTGGGTCCCGGATCGAATCCGTTTGAGATGTCGGTTGCCAGCGAAGTGTTTGGACTGAAGCGACCAGAGCTTCGATTTCAGCCTTACGAGGTCGTCGTCTGCGCCTCAACCCCAACCGTTCGACTGCGTGATGGCATCTTCGACATCGTCGTCCCAGGAACACTGCGCGACGCGCAGCGCGCCGACACCATCATCGTGCCCAACCGACCCGACCCACTCCAAGGTCAAAGCGACGAGATGCTGGCAGCCATTCGCACCTTGACCCACAAACAGAAACGCATGATCGGCTTTTGTACAGGTGCGTTCAGCATGGGCGACGCCGGCATTCTCGAC
>JANMEI010000626.1:0-2395 GCA_031376865.1 Acidimicrobiia bacterium
TGCGGCGGCATGCAGACGCGCAGCGGTAGTAGCGCTTGGCCATCGGGAGAACACTTCGAATCGAGCTTGGGTAGTTTCAGTCGGGCGATGTCGGGCCAGCAGTTCGCACCGATACTCGGCAGCTTGTAACGCCTGATGCGATGGGGTGTGGTTGCTGGCTTGGTGTGCCCAATTGATTGCCAGGTCAATCTCACCGATTTCTTCGAACGCTTTTGCCGTATCGTGCAGCCATGCAGCTACCCGTCGGTCTCGGGCGTGGGTACGAATGATTTCGTCGATGTCTCGGTCGAGCACGGCCAACCGTCGGTCGTTCCAATCCAACACAAAACGCTCATGACTATTGGGGAGCGACCAATCATCAGAAGCTGAGATGAGCGGATCGAGTTTTGCCCGTTCCTCGTCGAGGCGTTTTCGATATGTGTTTATACCGTTTGATCCAAGCGCCGGTGCGTAAGCCACTGGATCGATCTCGAAGTAATCAACGTCGCCACGAAACTGGAACTTGATCATCCAATCGATGAGCCGCGTTGGTTGCACTTGAGCTTTCGCTGCAAGTCTTGGGTGTAGTTCCAGCAATCGACGGCATGCGTCTCCGATGATGCCACTCGAGTCGTCTGCCTGTACGATCACTTTTGTAGCGCTCGCTAATGCTGCATGAGCAACTGCGTACGCTTCGGTCGGGTTTGTGGTTGAGAGCGACCGTTCCAGATGGTCAACTGCTTCGTGCATTTGTCGCCCATGTGTGTTTGCTGCGCTCCAGCGATAGAGGTCGGCCCGGGTCCGAATTTGGCCCAACACAGACTCGGACAGCGAAGTCATACACCCTCCATTCGTGAGCTCTGGGTTGCCTCCCTGCTTGGTAAGTCAGTGAGGGCGATCCTGGGCAGCAAACTCCGCAGTTCGACGATCATCGCTCTAACTTATCCGCCGCATCGATCCAAAGAACGGGCTGAGCGAATCGTTTTCTGACGTCGGCTGTTTTTCATGAGTTTTCTCGAGCGCTGGTCGGGGCTGCTGATATTCACACTCACGAGCAGTTAGCGAAATTGGGTGCGTGAGTGGCGTGCAACTGCGGAAGTGTTCGCACAGCCAGCTCTGGTGAAGCGTCTTCGTCAACTGGTGAAAAGCGTCGACGGTGCTTCTGTGACTTTCCCGACATCGGCGTGACCGGATGCCGAAGCGTCGCGAGCGAGTAGCCCCTCCTCCGACCGAAGCCGGATGGGACTTTCGGTACGGAACCCGTGATGCAGTTTTGGGTTAGGGGCAGATCTGTTCAGTCGTACTCGCTCGCTCTACTGTGCACCGCTAGGGGATGATGTATGCACATTTCCCGTTTTCAAGGCGGCTGGAGAAGAATAAGATGGACATAATACTTCCCCACCGCATATAGTTATGTCCATGCGATCCGTGTCTGACGTGGCACTCGACTTGGGTGTGTCAGTTGAGCGGGTTCGTCAGCTGATCGGTTCTGGGGTTTTGCCCGCTGAGCGTGTCAGTGGACGTTGGGTGCTGCCGGACCGTTTTGGTGAGTCCGTCGAGCGACGGTTGGCGGGTCGTCCTTGGAGCGAAGCGGCTTGTTGGGGCGTGTTGTGGTTCGGGTTGGGCCGTCCTGCTCCGTGGTTGTCGGTGAAGCAGCGTCAGCGAGCAAGGTATCGGTGGGTTGATGGAATCGAAGAGCACCATGGTCGGCTTCGTGCCCGCTCCAAAGCGATGTCATTTTCGGCGCACCCTTCGGCCTTATCTCGCATTGCACAGGATGCGCGGTTTGTTCGTGGTGGTGTCAGCTCTGTTCGAGACTATGGTTCGGATTTGTTGGTTGGCGATGCGGCCGAAGGATATGTGCGCTTAACATCTTTGGCTGGTTTCTCCAAGGACTACGGACTTGAAGAGCTGTCGGTTGGTTCTGGAAATGTTGTTCTGCGAGTCGTTGACTCGTTGTGGCCATTTGAGAGCGACGACAGAGTTGTTCCGGCGTTAGTCGTCGCGCTTGATTTGGTGGAGAGCGCAGACCAACGCACGCAGCGAGCAGGGCGAGCATTGTTGGCGAGGGAACTGAAACGGTTGCGTCGATGATTGAGCTTCCGGATTTCGCTGGCCATGCCGATGCGTTGTGGAATGCCTTACTCGATCTCGGCGAAACAGTGTCAGCGGAGTGGGTTTTGGTAGGCGGTCAAATGGTGCTGCTCCATGCGATTGAGCACGGTGCTGATTGGCCTCGAGTCAGTATGGATCTTGATGTGATTGTGAACGCGCGCGTTGCTGCTTCAGTACGCGGGTTTGTGGCGGAGATTGAGGCGCTCGGTTTTGTTCTTGACGGGATGAGTCCTGAGTTATTGGCACATCGTTACCGCCGTGGTGATGCGTCGATCGATGTTCTTGCCCCGGTGGGTTTGGT